>CAZZZE010000132.1:0-7284 GCA_964658365.1 uncultured Jatrophihabitantaceae bacterium | reverse complement strand
GCCACCCGGTTCATCAGCTGGGGGAAGTGCCCGCCCAGACCGGTGAACTTCTTGTTGAAGCTGACCGGCGTCGACAGCCCGTAGGTCGTCAGGTTCGACGTGGTGGGGATCTTGGCCAGCACCGTCGTGCGGTCGATGGTGCCGGTCATGGTCTTCATGATGTTGGTCAGGACGTGCACCGCCAGCCAGGCGTTGATCGCGGTCTCGTTCTGATCGAAGGACGTCCCCTTGGTCTCGGCCGCGAACATCGTCGAGCCCTCGGTCTTCACCGCCAGCGGCTTCCACTGCAGGCAGGTACGCACTCCGTTCGCGACGCCCTTCGCCTCCTCCAGCTGCTTGGCGTCGAGGTCGAGCCCGGCCACGGTGATCGTCTTGGAGTTCGCGCTCTGTGCCGCGCGCAGATAGCTGAGCAGGTTCTGCGGGCCACCGGCGAACTGCACGACGTCAGTGCCGTTCGTCCCGCTGGCGACTGTCGGCGAGAGGTCCGACGCCGTCGCCGAGAAGGCGGTGTGCGACTTCACCGTGGCGCCGGTCTTGGCCACGATGCCGTCGACGAGCGGGTTCAGCGCCGAGACGCCGGGGTTGCTGATGTAGACGTAGCCGACCTTGCCGCCCTTGCCGGCGAGCTCGCCTGCGTAGTCGGCGGCGCACTCGATGACGCCCAGCGGCAGGCCCATGATCGGGAAGGAGTTGGAGGAGGTGAAGTCGTCGTTGGAGATGGCGAACTGACCGAAGTCGGCTACCCCGCCGGCCTTCAGGACCTTGGCCGGGCTGCCCGCGGAGGTCTCGCCGCCGACCGCTGCAACGACGTCCTTGTCGGCCACCACCGTGCGAGCACAGGACTGCACCCGGTTGGGATCGCCCTTGCTGTCGCAGGTCGTGACCTCGAGCGGGCGACCGTTCACGCCACCGGCCGCGTTGACGCCGGCAACCGCGGCCTTGACCGCCGCCTCGTTCTCCGGGAAGCCGCCGCCGAGCTGCGGCGCCACGGAGTCGTTGATGATCGCGATCTTGATCGGCGTGCCCTTGAGCCCGCCGCTGGACGCGCTCGACCCGCCCTTGGACGCTGTCGACTTCCCGCTCGAAGACGATGCCGCGCAGGCTGCGGTAGAGACCACAGCTATCCCGCAGGCGAAGAGGCTGACGGCCGTTTTGAATCTCATCCGATGTCCATTCTGCTGTGAACGGGGCGTGGGCGAGACCCGCCCGGCGGGCATCATTAGAGCCCTCACTGACTTGAGTGTCAACGGCGCGCGGCCAGAACTCATCGTAAGAGTTCTAACGTTGTCGAAATCGTTATGTAACGTGGGAATCGACGACTCGACCGGCCGCTGGGCGCACCGTTACCGGGAGGCTCGCCCAGCCGCTGATCAGGTTGTTCAGCACCGGCGTCGGCTCCCCCACCTCGATCGAGTCCACCCGCGCGACGAGGGCGCGCAGCACGGCCTGGCCTTCGAGCCGGGCCAGGCTCTGACCCGCGCAGCTGTGCACGCCGTAGCCGAACGCGAGCTGCTCGCCCGCATTGGAACGGGTCACGTCGAAGGTGTCGGGCCGCTCGAAGTGTCGCTCGTCCCGATTGGCCGAGGGGTAGAGGATCATCAGCCGGCTGCCGGCCTCCAGATCCGCACCCGCGAGGGTGGTCGCGTCGGTCGTCACGCGAGTGAAGGCGCGAACCGGCGAGCGAAACCGCAGGACCTCGTTGAAGGCGTTCGGCACGAGGTCGGGGTCTGCCTTGAGCGCCGCCCATTGATCTGGATGGGAGCCGAGCAACCAGATCGCGTTGCCGATGGCGCTGATCGTGGTGTCGAGTGACGGGGCGAGGTAGTCCACGATGAGGCCCGGCACGTGCCGCGCCTCGACCTCGCCACGCCCGGCGGCCTCGAGCACGGCGGCGCCGAGGCCGCCCGGCACGAGATCACCACCGGCAGCCGTCTTCGCCACAAAATCCAGCATGGCGTGCATCTGCGGACCGGCCCGCTGGGCTCGGGCGTTCAGCGGGCCCATCATGTCGAAGGCCGCGCTGGCCCAGTCCAGCAGATGCTCGCGCTCGCCCGCGGGCCAGCCGACGAGATCCGGGACGATGGTCAGCGGTACGGCACGGGCCAGCTGGGTCACCGCGTCGAAGCTGCCCTGCTCCACGACCGCGGCAACGCACTCGGCGGCAAGCACGTCGATGTCCGCCCGTAGCCCCCGCAGTGCGCGAGGGCCGAGACCCCGGGCGATGAAGCCGCGGAGATGGTCATGCAACGGCCCATCGGTCATCAAGGTATTGCCACCTGCCGCGATGCCGTTCACGACCTCGTTGAGCCCGACGCCCTGGCCGCAGCAGAAGGTTCCGGGCTCGCCCAGGACGAACCGTGCCTGCTCGTAGCGTGGTACGGCATACATCTCGTGCGCCTCGAGCCACACGACCGGCCCCAGCTCACGCAGCTCGCGATAGGTGTCGTACGGCTCCAGCAGCACCTCATCGGTGAAGATGTCATGCGGGTAGCTGGGGACGGTGGGCATCTCGACTCTTCGTTCCCGGCTACCCCTGATAGGGCGTCTGGCTGACCAGCACGCTTTGGCCGTTCCGGATCTGCGCGCGGTACTGGACCCGGTTCATCAGCTGCGGGAACCTGCCGCCGAAGCCGGTGTACTTCTTGTTGAAGCTCACCGGCGTGGAGAAGCCGTAGGTCGACAGGTTGGACATGGTCGGGATCTTGGCCAGCACCGTCGCGCGATCGATGGTGCCGGTCATCGTCTTCATGATGGTGGTCAAGATGTGCACTGACAGCCAGGCGTTGATCGCCGTCTCGTTCAGGCTGAACGACAAGCCCGAGCTCTTGGCCTCGGCCTGGAACATCGTCGAACCCTGGGTCTTCACCGAGAGCGGCTTCCACTGCAAGCACTGGTAGAGCCCGTTGAGGACGCCTTTCGACTGCGCAAGCAATGTCGAATCGTAGTCGACGCCGGCGACAGTCTTCGTCGTGGCGTGGGCGCTCTGCGCGGCGCGCAGGAAGGCGATTACGTTCTGCTGACCACCCGATATCTGCACGACCTGCGTGCCGTTCGTGGCACTGGCCACCGTCGGCGAGAAGTCCGCGGCGGTGGCCGAGAAGCTGGTGTGCGACTTCACCGAGGCGCCGGTCTTGGCCACGATGGCGTCCACGACCGGGTTGAGGGCTGAGACCCCCGGGTTGCTGATGTAGACGTAGCCGACCTTGCCGCCCTTGCCGGCGAGATCACCCGCGAAGTCCGACGCGCACTCGATGGCGCCCAGGGGCAGCCCCATGACCGGGAAGGAGTTCGGCAAGGAGAAGTCGTCGCTGGAGATGGCGAACTCGCCGAAGTCAGCCACGCCGCCGGCGTTCAGGATCTTCACCGGGCTCGCGACATTGGTCTGATTGCCGACCGTGGCGACGACGTCCTTGTCGGCCACGACCTTGCGGGCGCACGCCTGGACCTGGTTCGGGTCGCCCTTGGTGTCGCAGGCGGTCACCTCGAGCGGGCGACCGTTGACGCCGCCGGCGGCGTTGACTCCGGCGACGGCGGCCTTGACCGCTGCGACATTCTCCGGGGATCCGCCGCCGAGCTGCGGCGCCACCGTGTCGTTGATGATGGCGATCTTGATCGGCTTGCCCTTCAATCCGCCGCTCGAGGCGCCGGAGCCCGACGAGCCCGAGCTCTTCCCTCCCGACGACGCCGAACAGCCCACCACGAACATGGCCACCAGGGTGCATCCGGCGATGCCAACCAGGCCGCTTTGCCTGAACACTGATCCGCACTTCATATCGTGGGAATCCCATCGCTTGGTCCCTAGCTTCGGCGACTGGAACCGCCCGCCCGGAGACTCGGGACGACGCGCCCGGGAGGCACGTCCGCGTGATGGGCCATTATTAGAGCCCTCACTGACCGGCCTGTCAACGATCTGGGCCGATTGCCTGACACCGGCGGTCAGGCATCAGCTAAGTGACCCTTGACACAACTAATGGTGAGAGTTCTAATCGTCTTCGAGGGGACCGTCGAGCCGCGCTGAGCAAGGGGCACTGCTGCATTCATGGACGTTCTGAAATTCATCTTGCTCGGCCTGGGCGTAGGCGGGGTGTACGCCGTCGCGGCCCAAGGGATGGTGCTGATCTACCGCGGCTCAGGGGTCATCAACCTCGCGCAGGGCGCCATGATCGGTGTCGGTGCGTTCGCGTACTTGGACCTCACCGGCCGCGGGTTCCCGGCCCCGCTCGCGGTGCTGCTCGCTGCAGTCCTCGGTGGCGTCATCGGCTTGCTCACGCACGTGCTGGTCATGCATCCGTTGCGGCATTCCTCGGCCCTGCTCCGCCTGATCGCCACCACCGGTGTGATGACGGTGCTCGGCCAGGTGTTGACGCTGCGGTACGGCAGCAACCTGCGCGTCATGCAGCGCCTGTTCAACGGATCCCCGGTGCATCTGTGGTCCTCGCTGTACATCGCGCAGGACCGTCTGTGGCTGCTCGTCATCGCGCTGGTGGTCACCATCGTCCTCGCCCTCGTGTACCGCTCGACGCGTTTCGGGCTCGCCACCTCGGCGCTGGCCTTCAGCCCACGGGTCGTCGCGTCCCACGGCTGGCCGCCATCCCGACTCGCCGCACTCAACTGGATCATCGGTTGCGGGCTAGCCGGCGGCGCGGGAGCGTTGCTGGGGCCCATCGTCTCGTTGACGCCCGACTCGGCAACCCTGCTCGTCGTACCGGTGCTAGCCGCAGCGCTGCTCGGCAGTTTCCGCTCCTTCCCGCTCGCGTTCCTCGGCGGCCTGCTCATCGGCGTCGGCCAGTCGGTACTCACCCTCGAGGTCTCGACGCCCGGCTACGCCGACGCGCTGCCGTTCCTTTTCGTCGTACTGATCCTCGTGGTGCGCGGCCGGGCGCTGCCGGTGCGCAGCCACGTCTTCGACCGGCTCCCGCGGGTCGGGGACCCGACCTGGCGACTGCGCGTCGTCGTGCCGGTCGGCGCGGTGGTCCTGCTCGTTGTGCTGTTCGTGTCCCCTGACTGGGCCGCGTCGATCAGTACGACGGCCGCGGTCGGGGTCATCGGGCTGTCGGTCGTGATTGTCAGCGGCTACGCAGGGCAACTGTCGCTCGCGCAGTTCGCGCTCGCCGGTCTCGGCGCGCTCATCGCCTCGAGGCTCGTCGCCACCCAGCACGTCTCGTTCTGGGTCGGCCTGCTGGTAGCCGCGGTGGCGAGCGTCCCGATCGGCCTGCTCGTCGCCCTGCCGGCGTTGCGGACACGCGGGGTCAACCTCGCCATCGCCACGCTCGGCCTCGGCATGGCCGTCCAGGAGATCATCTTCAGCAACCCCGACTACACCGGTGGCCTGGTCGGCACCACCGTCAGCGCCCCGACGATCTTCGGAGCGAGCCTGGACCCGCTGCAGTACCCGACCCGGTACGCCGCCCTCTGCGTGGTCGGGCTGTTCCTCGGCATCCTGCTGGTGCGCAACGTCCGCCGCGGCCCCGGCGGCCGGCGCCTGATCGCCGTCCGGTCGAACGAGCGGGCCGCAGCGGCGCTCGGCATCAGCGTCATGAACACCAAGCTCTACGGATTCGCTCTCGGGTCGCTGGTGGCTGCCGTGGGTGGTGTGCTCCTTGCCTTCTCGAGCAGCACGGTGCTCTTCGCGCAGTTCACCCCCACAAACAGCATCGCGGTCGTGAGCCTGGTGGTCATCGGCGGCGTCGGCTACATCGGCGGCGGGGTCAGCGCGGGGTTCGTGATCTCCGGCGGGCTGTTCGTCTACGCCGTCGACCAGGTGATCCCGCTCGGGAAGTACGTGCTGCTGATCGCCGGCCTCGGCCTGCTCATCGGGTTGATCACCAACCCGGACGGCGCGCTCACCGCAGGCGCGGACAAGCGCCGGCGCAAGCGGCTGGCCGCTGCCCGACCCGTCACCCCCTCGACGACACCGGCCGCCGAGCACACGGGCTTCGCGCTCGACAAGCGCGTCACCGGCCTCGACATCGAGATCCGCGATGTCGACGTCCGCCTCGGCGGCATCCACGCCCTGCGCGGGGTCAGCTTCCGGGTCGGCGCCGGCGAGGTCGTCGGTCTGATCGGACCCAACGGAGCGGGCAAGACCACCTGCGTCGACGTGATCTCGGGTTACACCCGAGGGCAGGGCCGGATCCTGCTCGGCGGCAAGGACATCACCGGCCTGTCGCCGTCGGCGCGTAGCCGCCGCGGTGTCGGCCGGTCGTTCCAGTCGCTGGAGCTGTTTGAGGACATCACGGTCCGCGACAACCTGGCCGCGGCGTCGGACACGCTGCTCCCGCGGCGTTTCGGTCTCGACCTGTTCCGGCCGCGCCTGCCCGCGCTGTCGCCATCGGCCGCCCTGGCCGTCGACGTCTTCCGCTTGAACGACCTGCTGGACAGGCTGCCCAGCGAGCTGCCGACGGGGACGCGGCGGGCTCTCGCGATCGCCCGCGCGATCGCCGCAGCACCCGACGTCCTGCTGCTCGACGAGCCGGCCGCCGGCCTGGACGAGACCGAGTCCGCCGAACTCGGCGAGCTGATCAGCCGGATCTCGCGCGAGTGGGGAATCGGTGTGCTGCTGATCGAGCACGACGTCCGCCTGATTACCAGCACCTGCGACCGGATCGTCGTGCTCGACCGCGGAGAGGTCATCGCGGACGGACCGCCCGACGAGGTCACGTCCGACCCCGCGGTGCTGACCGCCTACCTCGGCGTTGCCCAGGACGAGCCGAGCGACCCGGTGCAGCCACCGGCAAGCACTGCCGCGCTCGACGCCGTGCGCCCGCCCACGGCGGTGAGCTGACGTGGAGCCGGTTCTACGGGTCTCGGGACTCAGCGCCGGTTACGGCGGCGGCGATGTGATCCGCAACCTCGACTTCTGCCTGCACAGCGGCACGGTCACCGTGCTGCTCGGGCCCAACGGCTCCGGCAAGACCTCGACCCTGCTCTCGATCGCCGGCGAGCTGAAGACCAGCGGTACGGTCGCGTTCCACGGTTCGGCGTGGACGAGCCCGTTCTGGCGGCGCAGCCGCGGCGGGCTGGCCTACATCCCCGACGAGCACGCGATCATCGGCACCCTCACCGTCGCGGAGAACCTGCGGATGGCGATGCGCGACCCGAGCGGCGCGCTGGAGATGTTCCCCGAGCTCGTCGACCATCGCAAACGCCCTGCGGGTCTGCTGTCCGGCGGCCAGCAGAAGATGCTGAGCCTGGCGATGGCCCTGGCCAAGAAGCCCGATGTCCTGATGGCCGACGAGCTGTCGCTGGGCCTCGCCCCGCAGATCGTGCACCGCCTGCTCGAGG
>CAZZZE010000131.1:0-7334 GCA_964658365.1 uncultured Jatrophihabitantaceae bacterium | reverse complement strand
CTCACCGGCCAGGCTGGTGGTGAACATGGTGTCGCCCATGAGGTTCCACGGCGTGCCCACGGAGTGCGCCTCGTCCTCGATGCCGAGGTCGCGCAGCACCTCCAGCGCGCGCTGGTTGGTGATGTGCGCGCGCGGAGTGTTGGCCAGCCAGCGCTGCTTGCTGGCGACCCGGACCCGGACGCCGAGGGTGGCCAGTTCGAGTGCGCAGGTCGCACCGGCCGGGCCGGTACCCACGACGAGGACGTCGGTGTCGACCACGCTGCTCATGGCTGCTCCGTGTACGCCGCGGCAGCCGGCTGGGCGAGGAAATCCAGCACGAGGCGATTGAACGTGTCGTGCTGCTCCCACTGCGGCCAGTGGCCGGCGCCCGGGACGAACTCGAAGCGCGCCTGACGCATCTTCTCGGCCATGGCGATGCCGGTGCCGGCCGGCCCGGACGGGTCGTTCGACGTCCAGATGACCAGGGCCTCGTGCGGGACGGCGGCGAGCTCGGCGTCGGTGACGAGGTTGCGGGCCCGCACGGTCGGGTCCTGCAGGCACAGGATGTGCCGCATCGACTCGGCGAAGCCCGGTCGGCTGTACACGGCCTGCCGGATCGCGACGAGTTCGTCCGTCACCGTGGCCGGGTCGGCCATGAGCCACTCCAGCCGGGCGCGGATGCGCTCGGCGGTGGGCTCGTCGGCGGCGGCCTGCGACAGCGAGCGGATGCGCTCCATGACCTCCGGTCGCGCCATGGTGCCGCCCGGGGTGTTGAGCACCAGGCGCAGCGTGCGCTCGGGGTACTGGGCGGCGAACTTGATCGCCACCCACCCGCCGAGCGACTCGCCGTTGAGGTGGGCCCGCTCGATCCCGAGCGTGTCGAACAGCAGCCGCAGGTGCTCGACGTAGTCGGGCAGCTCGAGGTCGCGCGTCGCCGTGGTCGTGTACCCGTGCCCGGGATAGTCGTAGGCGATCACCCGGTAGGAGTCGGCGAGGACGGCGATGTTGTGCGCGTAGGCCTCCAGGTGACCGCCGGTGCCGGCCATCAGGATCAGCGGGGTCGCGTCGGCCGGCCCGGCCTGCAGCACACGGGTCCGCCACTCACCGACCTGAACGAACCCGACGGAGTGCGGCGTGGCAGCCAGCGCCACCCAGACCGGCGGGTCGGCGGCCGGCGGGGCCGGGCGTGAGATGAGCTCGATGATGTTGTGCTCAGGGTCGGTGACGAACGCGACGGTGATGCCGGCCTGCGAGCCGGGCGCCGGCGCCAGCAGGGCCGGGGCATCCGCGCCGACCAGGGCGTCGAACGCCGCGGGGACGTCATCGACGCCGATCGCGAGGTGGTGGTAACCGAGCCGGCGCAGCGACCCGTCGACGCCATCGGGCGCCGTCCCCACCGGCGTGGGGCTGCCGACGCTGGACAGCAGCTCGAGGCGCTGGCCGCGCCCGACGTCGAGGACCACGCCCACGACGCCTGCGGCCGGCCGGTCGATCTCGTACTCGATCCGGGCGCGCAGGTGAGTGCAGTACCAGGCCGTCATCGCCTCGAGGTCGGCGACCGAGATCGCCAGGTGATCGACTCTCATGCTCCGCCTGCCCCTGTCGCCAACCCTGAGTGCTCGACGTGCGTGCGACCGGGCGCTTGCCCCGGAACGCAGCAGCCTTGTACGGTTCTGTAACGCTAGCATGTCACAGTCGACGGACTCCGTCGACGACGAAGAGGTGAGGACCCGTGGCCTACGTAGTACGCGCGAACTGGCGGGTGACGCCGGGTAACGAGCAGGCCGTCCTGGCGGCGGTGCGGGCGCTGGCCCCACTGTCGCGCCAGGAGCCGGGTAACCGCTTCTACCAGGCCTACCAGGACGTCGACGAACCCGGCGTCATCCGGCTTTTCGAGGTCTACGACGACGAGGCCGCCTACCAGGCCCACGTGGACTCGCCACACTTCAAGCAGTACGGGTTCGACACCGCGATCCCGCTGCTCGACGAGCGCGAGCGCCACTTCTACGTCGCGATCGACTAGCCGTGCGCATCGCTGCCTTCCACGTCGCGGGGCAGTCCCACGTCGGCATGGTGGTCGACGACCGCGTCCACCCCTTCGTCGACGGGACGACCGCGCTGTCGGTCCTGCGTGCCGACGCCGCGCAGCGCGCGGAGCTCGCCCGGGCTGCCGCCGAGCACGCCGGCTGGGAGCTGTCCGAGGTCACCCTGCAGGTGCCGCTCGAACCGCCGTCGATGCGCGACTTCCTGACCTTCGAGGCCCACGTGGCCGGCATGAACCGGGTCATGGCCGGCGAGGACATCGCCCCCGAGTGGTACGCGGCGCCGTCGTTTCTGTTCATGAGCCCGCACGCCGTCACCGCCACCGGCGCCGACGTGCCCAAGCCACACGGCACCGAGCGCCTGGACTTCGAGCTCGAACTGGCCGCGGTGGCCTGCCGGGACGCCCGCGACGTCACCCCCGAGGACGCCGCCGGGTGCATCGGCGGCTACCTGATCATGAACGACTGGTCGGCCCGCGACCTCCAGCAGCGCGAGATGCGCCTGGGCCTGGGCCCGTCGAAGGGCAAGGACTTCGCCACCACGATCGGCCCGTGGATGGTGACCTCCGACGAGTTGGCGCCCCACGTGCGCGACGGCCGGCTCGACCTCGAGATGACCGTGTCGGTCAACGGGGTGCGGGTCGGCGGTGACCGCAGCGCACACATGGGGTGGTCCTTCGAGCAGATGCTCAGCTACGCCTCGCGCGGCGCGTGGGTGCGGGCTGGCGACATCCTTGCCTCCGGCACGTGCGGCACCGGCGCGCTGGCCGAGTCGTGGGGCCGCCTCGGCCGCCTCGAACCGGCCCCGCTCGAGCCCGGCGACGTCGTCACCATGACCGTCGAGGGCATCGGCGAGATCAGCAACCAGGTCGTCGCCGCGACGTACCCCGACATCCCGGTGGCACCGGCCCGCCGACGCCCCTGACCCCGCATCCCACCTCGCCCGACCTCCGAGCCGAAGGACCCCTGACATGCGCCTGGCCAATTACGATTCGCGCGCGACCCTGCTCGTGCCCGGTGGCGGCGTCGACGTCGCCACCGCCAGCGAGGGCCGCTTCGGCCCCGACCCGCAGGCGGTGTACGCCGACTGGCCGGCCTTCCGGGCCTGGGCCGAGGGCGGGCACGCCGCTACCTTCGCCGTCGACGAGGACCGGCTCGGGGCGCCGGTGCCGAGGCCGAGCCAGGTGTTCGCGATCGGGCTGAACTACCGCGGGCACGCGGCCGAGAGCGGCAAGCCGGTCCCTACCTCGCCGACCGTGTTCACCAAGTTCCCCACCTGCCTCACCGGGCCGCGCACCCCGGTGCGGCTGCCCAGCGACAAGGTCGACTGGGAGGCCGAGCTCGTGGTGGTCATCGGCACCCGCGCCGAGAACGTGGCCGTCGAGGCGGCCTGGGACGTCGTCGCCGGGCTGACCATCGGGCAGGACCTGTCCGAGCGCGACGTCCAGCTCGAGGGGCCGGTGCCGCAGTTCTCGCTCGGCAAGTCCTTCCCCGGCTTCGGACCCACCGGTCCCGCGGTCGTCACCGTCGACGAGCTGGCCGACCCGGACGATCTGCAGATCGGCTGCGACCTCGACGGTGAGCCGCTGCAGAAGGACCGCACCAGCGGCCTGGTCTTCTCGGTGTCCGAACTCGTCTCGCGGCTCTCACACGTCTGCCCGCTGTTGCCCGGCGACCTCGTCTTCACCGGCACGCCGGCCGGCGTCGGCGTCACTCGCACACCCGCCCGCTTCCTGACCAGAGGCAGCACGCTGACCACCACCATCGAGGGCCTCGGCGAGCTCCGCACGCCACTCGTGTGACGTGACCACGGCCGCTGCCACGGGTTGACGCGCGGTAGCCTGCCCGCATGACGACGGGACCGGGCCCCGCCGGCGCGGGGTACCGCGAGCGCAACTCCACCGCCGACCGCGCGCTCGAGATCCTGATGATGTTCGCCGACGACCGCCTGACCGTCTCGGCCGCCGAGGTGTCGACCCAGTTGCAGGTCGCCCGCTCGACCGCCTATCGCTACCTGCAGAGCCTGGTACAGACCGGGTTCGTCGAGGAGGCGGACGCCGGCTTCCGGCTCGGGCCCCGGGTGCTGCACCTGGCCCGGTTGGCCCGCCGCGGCCTCGGGTTGTCCGAGGTCGCGCGCCCGGTGATGCGCCGGCTGGCCGACGACACCGGCGAGGCGGTGCTGCTCACCCGGTTGGCCGGCACCTCGGTGATCTGCCTGGAACGCGAGGGCGGCTCGGCGCGGGCGGTACGGATTTCCTACGAGCGCGGCGAGGTGCTGCCCACGAACGCCGGCGCGTCGGCGCTGGCCCTGCTCGCGTGGCTGCCCGACGCGCAGGTCGACCAGATCCTGTCCTCGGTGCACCTGCGCCGGTTCACCCCGTCGACGCTGGTCACCCCGGCCGAGGTACGCAAGCGGCTGGCCCGCACGCGCGCCCTCGGCTACGCGGTGTCCTACAGCGAGCTGGACTTCGACGTGCTCGGCATCGCAGCCCCGGTACGCGGCGCCGACGAGCAGGTGGCGTGCGCGATCGGCGTGGCCGCGGTGACCGCGCGCGTCGACAAGCAGCGGGTGGCCGCGGTGGCCGAGTCGGTCTGCGCGGCCGCAGCCGAGATCAGCGACAGCCTCGTCCTGCTGGGCTGACGCTCAGCGGTCGCCGGCGCGGAACGTCACCCGGCCACCCTGGAACACCGAGCGCACCCGCCGGATGTTGCTGATGTCGGCGAGCGGGTCGGCGTCGAGCAGCACCATGTCGGCGATCTTGCCGACCTCGAGCGTGCCGAGCCGGTCGTCGACGCGCAGCTTGCGCGCGGAATCCCGCGTCGCGGCGAGCAGGACGTCCATCGGCGCGACGCCGGCCTGCACCGACAGCTCGATCTCGCGCACCGCCGCCGAACCGTGGAACGTGCACGGCGCGCCGGCGTCGGTGGCGATTGTGAACGGCACGCCCGCCGCGTGCACCTGCGGCAGGAAGCGCATGGCCGCGGCCAGCTTGCCCGCCTGGAACGCGCGCACCGGCTCGGGCGCCTGCACCCACAGGCTGTCCGGGTGGGTCAGGAAGCGCTCGAGCACGCGGGGCAGAACGGTGCGTTCCGGCTCGCGCTCGACGAGCAGCTCCGCCTCGCCGACCCGGCTCAGCCCCTCCCACAGCGACAGCGTGAACGGCCAGTACGCGCCGGTGGCCAGGCAGAGCTCGACGACCTTCTCGACGTCGTTGTCGACGGTCAGCGGGTCGGGGTCGAAGAAGTGCTCGACGTTGTGCACGCCCGCGCCCAGCGCGGCGATCGCGGCGTCGGCGGTGTCGATGTGCACGTGTACCGGCAGGTTATGCGCGTTGCCCTGCTCGACGAGCATGCGGACGATCTCGATCGGGATCGTCGGGCCGAAGCCGTGCATCTCGTTCGGCTCCGGCATGTTGACCTTGATCGCGTCGATGCCCAGCTCGCGCATCCGGTCGAGCTCGGCGCGCGCGCCGTCGATCGAGTCGACGTCCACGGTGGTCGTCCCCCACCGGGTGCCGTCCGGGGCCGACGGCGGGCCGCCGACCGCGGTGAACTGCCGGCCGGTCATCAGCACCCGCGCGCCGGGAATCGCGCCGGTGGCCTGGCGCTGCTTCAGCTCGGCCAGGAACTCCTCCGGCCCGCCGAGGTCGACGACGGTGGTGAACCCGTACACCGGGTACGCGGCCAGGTGCGCCTCGGCCGCCTCGACGTCCACGCCGCCGGCGTTGACGAAGTCGCCGACGACGCCGGTGACCGGGCGGGTCAGGTGCGTCTCGGTCTCCCACAGGCCGGGGATCAGGAAGGCGCCGGTGCCGTCGACCTGCGCGGCGTCGACGCCGTCACCGGCACCCGGCCCGCGGGCGACGAGCTCGCCGTCGCGGACGACGACGTCGGTGGCGGGCGCCGGCTCGGCCCCCGTGCCGTCGATGAGGGTGACGTTGCGGACGACGACGGTGTCGGCCATGACTCAGCGCACCGGCTGGTAGGCGGGGCCGCCGTCGTTGAGCAGCCGTTCGGCCTCGGCGAGGATCTCCTCCGGTGGCAGGTCCAGGTCGAGGCTCTTGCGGAAGGGCTGGCGCACGTCGCGGTCGATACGCAGGTACACCTCGTTGCGGTTGCCCTCGGGGTCGAAGAAGTAGATGCCGAACGCGTTGCCGTGCGTGACCTCCTGCTGCACCTGCACGCCCTCGGCGCGGAAGCGGCGGTGGTAGTCGATGAGCGTCTCGAGCGAGTCGATGCGCCACGACACCTGGTGGGTCAGCTTCGAACCCATCGGCGCGGTGCGCCCCTTGGCCAGGACCAGCTCGTGGTGCTCGACCTCCGGCCGCGAGCTGAGGAAGACCATGCCCTCGTCGTCGTCGCGGTCGGTGACGTGCAGACCCATGACCCGGGTGTAGAAGTCGAGCATCAGCTCGAGGTCGTCGACCCAGAATCCGGTGTGCCCGAGTTCGAGGATAGGCATGCTTTTTCTCCTGCCTTGTAGGACACTGATCCTGCTTATCAAGACTAGGTTGGCGCGCCGAGCGGGTCAACCAGATCTGGAGCCACCGTGAGCATCCACCGCCTGCGCGAGGTCACCATCGGCGTCCCCGACGTCGCGGCCGTGCGCTCCTTCTACCGCGACTTCGGCCTCGGCGAGTCCGCGTCGGGCTTGCTGACCACCACCGACGGCGGCGACCAGCTGCGCCTGGTGCCGGCCCCACGGCGTCGCCTGCTGGCGATGTCGCTCGGTGTCGACGACCGCGACGACCTGGCGCGCGTCGACCGCCAGCTCACCGGTCTCGGTGCCGAGCACCGGGCCGAGCCCGACCGGCTCACCGTGCTCGACCCGGGCACCGGGGTCGAGGTCGAGCTGCGCATCTGCCCGCGCGTCACACCGGCCCCGGGTTACGAGTTGCCCGCGCTGAATTACCCCGACGATCCCCAACGGTTCAACGTCCGCGCGGCCGGCGTGCTGCGCGAGGCGCCGGTGCGCCCGCGCAAGCTCGGGCACGTCGTGGTCGGCAGCACCGACCAGGACCGCTCCTACGAGCTGTTCACCAAGGGCATCGGCTTCAAGGTCAGCGACGAGGTGCCCGGCGAGGCCGCGTTCCTGCGCTGCACCACCGACCACCACAACCTGCTCGTGCAGCGCGCGCCGATCCAGTTCCTGCACCACACGTCCTGGCAGGTCGACGACGTCGAGGAGGTCGGCCGGGGCGCCACCACCATGCTCGAGGCCGACCCGAGCCGGCACATGTGGGGCCTGGGCCGCCACCACATCGGCAGCAACTTCTTCTGGTACCTGCGCGACCCGGCCGGCAACTTCGCCGA
>CAZZZE010000130.1:0-7355 GCA_964658365.1 uncultured Jatrophihabitantaceae bacterium | reverse complement strand
CGCGGTGCGACTCGCGCCGACCGTCCACGGCCCGGGCGACTACGGCTTCATCCCGATGATGATCGCCGCCGCCCGGCGCACCGGTATCGCCGGCTACGTGGGCGACGGCGTCCGCTGGCCCGCGATCCACCGCCTCGATGCGGCCACGCTATTCCGCCTGGCGCTGGAGAAGGGCCCCGCGGGCAGCGCCTACCACGGCGTAGCCGAGAACGTGGAGCTCAAGGCTGTCGCCCAGATCATCGGCGACACGCTCGACCTGCCCATCCGGTCGCTCACCGCCGACGAGGCCGCCGAGCACTTCGGCAACCCGTTCATGGCCATCGCCTACGGCACCGACGCGCCTGCCTCGAGCCGATGGACCCGCGACACACTCGGCTGGGAACCCACCCACCCGACCCTGCTCGACGAGCTGCGCGACGGCGACTACTTCACCGAACGCGATCAGTCCCGGGCCTAGATCTGGATGCCGATCTGCACGCCCAGCACACCGGGAGCCTGGGCGGTGTCGCGAGGCATTCCAGGACGGTGCGGAAGGGATCGAAGGGGTCGCTGATGTCGACGACGATCTTGCGACCAGCGAGTCTGCGTATTGTCTGACGATCGGCACGCCGCTGTCGACAGCACGGCGAGGATGCCGATGTGGCCGGCCACGTTGCCCGAGGCGATGACGCTGATGCGCGTTCTTCTGTTCTGCTCGTCCAGTTGGCTCTGAGGCTTTGCCGCGTGCTGGGCTACGTCGGGAGCGTTGGCCGGGCTGTCGAGGCTTGGCACTTGAGTTCGAGGTTGTTTCCGGCCGGGTCGCGGATGAACACCGCATAGTAGTCCGGCGCGTACTCCGGCCACAGCCGAGGCTCGTGCAGGATCTCGGCGCCGAGCGCCATGGCGAGCTCGTGGCCACGGCGGACGATCGCCTCGTCGTCGACCCTGAGCGCAAGGTGGGTCTGGCGACCACCGGGGTCGGCCGCCAGGGAGAAGAACAGCTGCGCAGGCTGGCCGGGTAGGGCATAGCCGATCAGGTTCGGCATATCGAAGGTCCGCGCGCCCCCGGCCAGGCTGACGATCTGGTCGTACCAGTCGCCGATCGCGTTGAGGTCGTCGACTTGCAGGACGACGTGATCGAGCAGCGTCATGAGCGCTCTCCTTGTTCAAGGGGTCGGGGGTCCTGGCTTGCTCGCTGTCGGAGTCCCGCGGTCGGCGACCCATGCCGGGCAGTCCTGGCCCGGGGCCAAGGCGGTGCCCGGCGCAGATGGCGCGGCAGTCGACAACAACTAGGGGACGTTGGTCGTCGTCGGGAGGATCGGGGTGTGCTCGGCCATGTAATACATCGTCAGCACGGCCATCGCCACGAGGATGAGTGGCGGCCAGAGCAGCCCGAGCACGGTGGCAACCGGATAGGCGATCGTGCCCAACCCGAATCGTCGAATTGCCCGTCTCGCCACATCCTCGGACACCGGCGTGCGGAGCAGCCCGTGCCGTGTCATGCGGGCCAGCAGAGCCGTGAACGAGAACGCCATGCCCATGTTGGAGATCCCGTACAGCAGCACCGCCCACCGCGCGCTGGCCCCACCCCCGCGCAGGAAATCGGCGAGCGTGGCCGTCGTGAACGGCAGCGTCGTCACGAACATCAACAGCAGCAGGTTCTCGTACAGCAAGACCCGGTCCACGCGGACGATCAACGCGAAGAGCGCGTGATGATTGACCCAGATGACGCCGACCACGAAAAAGCTGACCAGGTAGGCGACGAACGTCGGCCAGCTGTGCCGCAGTTGCTGGCCCAGGGCACCGTCGGACGTGTCGGCGTGCAGGTCGAGCACGAGCAGCGTGATCACGACGGCCAGAACCCCGTCGCTGAAAGCTTCGGTGCGAGAGGGCGTCACAGGCACCAGTTTGCCGGAGAGCCGGCTATCGAGGAATTGCCCAGCAGATCCGGGCCTCGTGAGGCGGGTGGAATTCGAACCCACGACCCGGGGAGATGAGGTCTCCCGGGCTCACCGGTTGTGCAGCGGCCCCGCGTTCAGGAAGCCTCCGATCCCTTGTCGACCAACCGATTCAGCCGAATCCTCGTCTTCCACCGCGGCGCGGCGCTCCGACCGCAGTCGGCCATCGATCGAGCACCTTCGAGCCGTCCAGCGGTGGTCGCACCACAGCCCCGGGTGAGATAACCGTCTCTCGTTCTGTGCAGGACGCCATCCGCGTTGCGCGAGCAGATGAGTCGGTCTATTCGGGTTGGCAATCGCTGATCAGCGAGCGCCGATTTCGGTTGCCGAGTTTATGCCTGCCAGAGCGGGAAAAGTTCGAGGCCGGTCACGCATGGGCGCGCTGAGCAGCCGGACGCCGATCAATGCGGTGAGCGCATCGGCGACACCGATGACGACGTTCGAGACGACGCTGGTGAATCCCGCGGCGAATGAGACCGGGGTGACGACGAGCAGCTGGAACACGCCTAGCGTGAGTGGCAGCGCCGCCCATGCCCAGTGCCACCGCCGCTGACGCAGCGCGAGGCCGCCGATGCCGATAAGACCGATGTCGGCCAACAGCACGCCAAGGCCGAACACACCGCTGACATTGTTGACGGCAGACGCGTTCGCATCGTCGCGGCGAACCAGGATTAGCACAAGCTCGCCGGGGACGGTCAATGACATACCGACGACGGCCAGCCGGCCGAAAATGCACGCCGCGCGACCGCGGGCGACGATGTCCGAGCGAATCAGACCCACGACCGCGGCCGCCATCAGCAGTTGGGTGAACGCGAAGAAGATCTGCATGAAGACGTAATCATGCGCTGAGAGCGGCCAGCTGAGTTCATGCTTGGGCACCACCGGGTCGACCGCGAACAGCGCAGCGTTCCCGACGATGGCTGAGACTGCGCCTGTGATCGCGGCAAGCCCATAGAAGCGTGACATGAACGTCTCCCACAGTCCGAAATTACTAGTGGTCTCACTAGTGAATAGTCACAGTAGAGTGGAGGAGGTGACCGACGTCAAGCCCCCAACACGCAGGGCGCGGGCCGAGGCGACCCGGGCTCGGATCGTTGACAGCGCGCGCAGGCTCTTCCTGGAGAACGGGTATGCGGCCACAACGATGCCCTCCGTGGCCGAAGCCGCCGGCGTTGCTGTCCAGACGGTCTATCTCGCCTTCGGCACGAAGGGAGACCTGCTCCAAGCGGTGTACGAACTGCTCGTCCTCGGCCCCGACGGCACGCCACCGCACCTCATGCCCTGGTGGCCCCAACCCGACGACGGAGCACCTATCGAGAAGACGATTCGACGGTTCGTCGACGGGACGATGGAACTGCTTGCCCGCGCTGCACCACTGGTCTGGACGGTTCTCGGCGACGCGACCGCCCGGGCCGGGTACGAGCACAACGAACAGCTACGCCGCTACGGCTACACCGAACTCGTTGACACACTCGCCCAGAAACACCCGTTTAGGACCGGGATCACGCCATCACGAGCGCGCGATCTTCTCCTCGTACTCACCGGGCCGCAGCTCTACGTCCAGTACACCCGCGACCTCGGCTGGAGCCAAAACGATCTCGCCGAATGGACCAGCGCGACCGTCCTCGAGCAAGTTTTCGCAATAGCGGCATGAGGTCTGCGCGCACCAGAACCGTCGTTCTGGGCGGTTCAGCTGAACCGCTTCCCGGGCGTGTCGCGACGCCATATCCGTCGCCATGCGCGGGCCCGCGTGCGGTAGTGCTTCCGCGCAGATTGATCCTCCTGTGTTACTGGATCAACGTGCTGAAGCCGATCCCGCGGTGATGCGTCAGGGCGTTCCGATGGTGGGTCGGCTACACCGGTGGTCGGCAATGACGTCCTCGCGGTCCAAGCGCCTACACCCTGTCTCTCTCGGGGTGCGGGCGCCCTTTCCGCCTCGGGCAAAGGTCGTCGACTGGACGCGTCGTTGTCCCCGGCGTGCACTAACGTGGAGTCGTGGAGCTTGCCAACGTCGTCGAGGCTCCGAGTGCTCGAATCCGTGCGGGACGCCGCTTCGAACCGACACACGAGCGGGCGCTACATCCGGTGCTGAGCGATCTGGCGAGCCGTCTGCCGGGGGCACGGCGCGGCGTCGTGGTCGTGAAAGAGATGCCCGGGCCGTCGGGCCTACCGGACGCAGTCGCTGTACCGATCACGGCTGCGATGGTTGGCCGCCTAGGGCTAGATGTTCGTCCGCTACTTGCGATGCACGATGCACGGATGGTTGCTGCGTGCACCCTTAGTCGCCCTCGCTCTGTCGAGGAGTTGGCGCGCCACTTCGGATCCGCTCCCGAGATAGTGGCGCAGCGCGGTAGGCGACTCGTGCGGTCAGGTGCGCTGCGGTCGACGCCTCGCGGGTTCGTGCGGCCGGAAGCTTTAGTGCCGATTGGTCGGCTCTACGCGCTCGAGGCCAAGGTGAACGACTGGTCTAGCGGACTCCGACAGGCACTCCAGTACGGCAGCTGGGCCGACGCCTCGGGTGCGGTCATGGGTCATCTGCCAGACGACCCGGGCGTCGCGATCCGACAGGCGTCGAGTTTGGGTCTTGGCTTGGCGCTCGCTGGTCGTTGGTTAGTGCGTCCGCAGATTCGTCCGCTTGCCGCGGGCTACCGCCTCTGGGCAGGTGAGCACGTCGTAGCAGCTCTCAGCGGAAACCCTGCCGCGATCGAGCAAATCTTGCGCTACCAGAGGGATTCCGCCTCAGCGTAGAGCTTGAGGGCGTTGTAGGGCTGTTGTAGCCACCGGGTCCGCATCGCCGGAGGCATGGTGCTGCGGGGGAGTGCGCTGTTGGCCGCGTCCCACCACGCCATTGCTTGCTCGAAGATCGCTCTGGCCTCTGCCACGCGCGCGCGGCGGTTGATCCCGTGGGCGGCTACGCGGTCGGTCAGTCGTGTCAGCTGGGTCAGGTGGTGCTCGCGTTCGGCCGCGTCGTCCGCGGGGAGACGGCCTCCGCGCATGAGGTCAGCGCTCGGTATGCGTACCAACGCGTCGGCAACCGTCCGCTTCAAGACGGAGACGAGCCCACCTTGGGTGACGTAGGACGCGGCGATTCGCGGGCTACCTGACGAGACGCGGAACGACTCGGGGTCGAAGTAGCGCATGCCGCGATCCCAGCCTCCTCCAAGGGTGTTCGCTCCGGCGGCGACAGCTGCGAGCCCGCCGAGGTCTGCGTGCAGCAGGATGACGCGGCTGCGTAGAGATAGGGAGTGCACCGTCCGCAGCAGACCGACGAGCGCGTCGGAGTCCTCGTAGTCGGGTGCGTTGTCCACAATGACGCCGTTCACGAGGGTGACCGCCCACGTGGACGAGCGAAGCGAGGCAAGCTGTCCGACGTGCGTGTCGAGGTCGACGCCGTCGCGGAAGAATGACCTTGTGCCAGCGAGAGACTGCCACGCCTTCGAGTTCAGAGCAGCTGCGGCACGAGCCGTCTCGAGTGCCGCGGTGGCGGGATCCCCGGTGGCACTCTCGAGCGACAGGGTCGGAGCGAGGATCGGTGTCCTCAGGGCGGTCTGATTCTGAAAGACCTGCTCTACGTGCTGCAATCGCCGGTCGTCGGTGTCAAGGCCAACACCGGCGGGGCCCCAGAGCTGCCACGTGTTGTAGTGCATGAGGTCGTTGGTACCGAGGTGGAGGCGCGCGTGGGTCGTGGCGTCGAAAATCGCCTCGCCTCCGGCCTTAAGCACCTCCTGCGCCACGTCGCTCGCGGCACGGTGGCGAGGGCGTGCGAGTCGGGGGGTGTGGAACGGGCTAATGACGACGCCTGACGACGAGCGGGTGCCGAGGGAGGCCGTCGCCCAGCCGACGTGGCCGCCGCGCCGCCCGTCCTGGATGAGCACACTCATGCGGTGGCTCCGGGGGTGGCAAGGGCCGCCATTGCGTCGATGAGTTCGGCGGCGTCGATGAACCGTCGGGCTGGCTGACGGTCGAGGCAACGGTCGATGACCGCAGTGAGATCGGGATCGAGGTCGGGTCGCATGCTGGTCACCGGGGGCGCGACCGGAGTCGCTCGCAGACTCACGTAGTAGGCCGCTGGGTCGACGTTGGGGTCGACCGGGAGCGCGCCAGTTGCGACCTGGAAGGCAAGGACCCCAACACCGAAGATGTCGCTGGCCGGGGTCGGATGCCCTCCCGGGACGTGCTCTGGGGTCAAGTAGCCGGGCGTCCCAGGCTGGTAAAGGCCAGTGATGGGGTCGAGCCGCAGGTGGCGCGCGTAGCCGGGGTCGAGCACGACGAAGCGACCGGATGCTCTGCGCCGCACGTTGCCCGGCGAGAGGTCTCGGTGGACTACGTCGAGATCGTGACAGGCGGCGAGCCCGCAGGCGACATCCTCGATTAGAACGCGAATTTCCGTCGATGACCAGGTCGGCGGGCCGAGGATGTCGCGAAGGTCTTGCCCGTCCAACTGTTCCTCAACCCAACAGACGGCCTCGATGGGTTCGCCGATCTCGACGACCTCTGAGAGCACAGCCACGACGAACTCTGAGGAGACCGCGCTGAGCAACTCGACCTCCCGCCGAGCGCGCTCGAGTACCTCATCGCCTGCGGGGCCTGTGGCGATGCGAATGATCTTGACGATGACGTCTTGGCCCGCAAGCTTTGCGGTGCAGACGAGCTTCTGACCGCCAGTGACGAACGGTGCCAGATCGGTGGCTGCCAGCGCAGCCGCGACCTCTTGCAAGAGTTCCGCGTCGTTCACGAACCGTTTGCTCCTCCGCTTGGGCGCTGCCGAACGGAACACTAGGTGGCGCGGGAGACTTGCAAAAGGTTTCGTCTGCTGGTGGTTGCTGTCTCGACGTCGTCGCGTGCCGTGGGACGTCGCCTGGCGCAGGACCGGGTCACTTCGAGCCCGATGGGAAGTAGCTCGATCGCCGACCTTGGATTCCCGCGCGCCGAGCGCACTAGGTGACCCTAACGCCGTGCGACGCACCCACCGCGAAGGCGGGTTAGGTCCAGAACGGGGAGCGCATGACGCTCGGGACCTCGGCCCACCGGTCGGCACGGTCGTCGTCGCTCTCGCGCACCGCTGCGTCGTCGCTGCCGCTCGACGCGAGTCGGCCGGACCTGCGCCTCATCCTCGAGAGCGACGAGCGGTTCATCGTCGATCCTGGCAAAACGTTGCTCGCTCACGACGCGACCACCGCGAGGACGGTGACTGTCGGGGACGTGCTTCCGGCGATCGTGGCGCGGATGCGGACCGGCGCGTACCGCGCGGTCGGACGGCCTCGGCTTTGCCGACGCCTTCCAGGAGCAGGAGTGCCGCGACCTCGCGGCGTTGTTATGCGTCATTGGACAGCGCGGGTCGGTCTCAAAGCGCTACGACCTATTCGGCGATAGGGCGCGGGTGTCCGTTGACGGTCGTGATCGGGCAGCGGGGCCCTG
>CAZZZE010000129.1:0-7367 GCA_964658365.1 uncultured Jatrophihabitantaceae bacterium | reverse complement strand
TGGCCTCGTCGGCCTGGCGCAGCCGCTCGGCGCCGTAGAGCCCGGCCTCGATGCGCTTCGCGAGGTCGACCTCCTCCTCGGCGTTGAGCAGCGCGACCTTGCCGATCTGCTTGAGGTAGGCCCGGACGGAGTCGGCCGAGGCGGTCATCTCGGCGTCCTTGCGCGCCTGGCGCAGGGCCTCGGACTCCTCTTCCTCCTCGTCCCAGACGATCTCCTCGGACTCCGCGGCCGCCTCGCCGGCGACCGCTTCGCCCGCCACGGCCTCGGCGTCGCCCTCGACGGCGCCGGTCGCGTCAGGGGCTGCCGCGTCGGCGCCCTTCTTGACCGCAGCCTTCTTCGCCGGTGCCTTCTTGGCCGCCGGCGCCCTCTTCGTGGGCGCCTTCGCGACGGTGGCAGTAGCGGAGCGCTTGGTGGCACCGGCCGCAGCAAGCACGCGCGTGCCGGCGGCAGTCGCCTCGCCGGTCAAGGACTCGTCTTCGGCTGTCGTCTGCTTGCTGGACACGAATGACCTCTCACGAAGGTGCGCACGAGCAGCCCATCGGGTGTGCCGTCGCCGTGCGCGGAACGAGCCGCGTAACGCGGAGTGCAGGGTCTTGTCGGCCGTCTGTTGGTCGCCTCAAGTATCGAGTTCCAGTACGTGCGCTGTGCCCTGGGAAACATTGTACTGCGGCTCTGGTGGAGCGTGCGGCATCACCGGGGACGACGCAATGATCAGCCCGGCCGCGCGGCGTGGCGAGCCCCCGGAACTACTCGCCCAGGCCCTCGACGGCGGCGATCGCGGCGCCGACGATGCCGGCGTCGTTGAGCAGCTGCGCGGGTCTCACCGGTGTCTTGAGATCGAGCAGCGGCACCCACTTCTCCGCCGCCTTGCTGACTCCGCCGCCGACCACGAACAGATCGGGGGTGAAGAGCCGCTCGACGTGCTGCATGTAGGCCTCGACCCGCTTGGACCACTTCTTGTAGGACATGCCGTGCTCGTCGCGGACCGACGCGGCCGCGCGGCTCTCGGCGTCGTGACCGTCGAGCTCGAGGTGACCGAGCTCGGTGTTGGGCACCAGCACGCCGTTCATCAGCAGGGCGCTGCCGATGCCCGTGCCGAAGGTCAGCAGGATGACCACGCCGGCGACGCCCTTCGCCGCGCCGTAGCGGGCCTCGGCAATGCCCGCGGCGTCGGCGTCGTTGAGCACCAGCACCTCGCTGGACCCGCCGACGGCCTCGGTGAACGTCTTGTCGGCGTCGGTGCCCACCCAGCTGGGATCGACGTTGGCGGCCGATTGGGCGACCCCGTGCTTGATGACGGCGGGGAAGGTGGCGCCGATCAGTCCCTGCCAGGGCGCCTCGGTGACCAGCTGAGCGACGACCTGTGCCACCGCGCTCGGGGTGGCCGGGTGCGGGGTCGGGATCCGCTTGCGCTCGGTGACCAGCGCGCCGGTGCCGGTGTCGACGACCGCGCCCTTGATGCCGGTGCCGCCGATGTCGATCCCGAACGCCTGACCGGCCGGCCCTCCCGTCACAACCATGGACCGCTCCTCGCTCGTCGCCCGCTGAGGGCACGACCCTATTACGTGCACCTCACCGACGAGCGCACCCCGGGCCCCGCCCTCGACCGATCCGTGGTCGGATGCACGGGTGAGTGTCGATCCCGAGGAGGTCCGAAGCCTCGAGACGCTGGCCGTCTCGCTCGCCCAGGGCGCCGCCGAGGTGGTCCTGGCCGGCCGGGACGAGGCGCTCGTCGTCGCCACCAAGAGCACCGTCACCGATCTGGTGACCGAGGTCGACCGCGCGAGTGAGCGGTGGCTCGTCGACCGGCTGGCCGAGGCCCGGCCGGGTGACGACATCCTGGGCGAGGAGGGCACCGGGCACGACGTCCCGAGCGGTGCCGCCGCCCGGGTGCGGTGGGTCGTCGACCCGATCGACGGCACGGTCAACTTCGTCCTGGGCCTGCCCGACTACGCCGTCTCGGTCGCCGCCGAGATCGACGGCACCGTGGTGGCCGGCGCGGTGTGCTGCCCGGCGCGGCGCGAGACCTATCACGCTCGGTTGGGCGGTGGCGCCGTGCTGCTGTCCGACGGCCGGGCGCCGCAGCGACTGGTAGGACCGCGCGTCGTCCCGCTCGAGCGCGCGGTGGTCGGGACCGGCTTCGCCTACGACGCGGCCGTGCGCGTGCGCCAGATCGCGATCGTCACGCAGCTGCTGCCCCGCATCGCCGACATCCGCCGCCTCGGCGCCGCCGCGCTCGACCTCTGCCACGTCGCCTCCGGGCGGCTGGACGCCTACTTCGAGGCGGGGCTGCACCGCTGGGACTACGCCGCCGGCGCGCTGATCGCGGCCGAGGCCGGGTGCGTGGTGACCGGGCTGCGCGGCGCCGACCCGTCGCAGCGGTTCCTGGCGACCACGGGGCCGGACCTCGCCGACGACCTCGTGCGGCTGCTCACCGAGCTCGACGCCGACCAGGTGGGCTGACGGCCGGCCCGCCCCTCAGCAGCTGCTGGATGAGCTGGGCGCCGGGGTGGGCGTCGCGGTGGACAGGGTGATCTTGTTGGCCGCCAGCTTGGCCGCGACGACCTTGCGTGGCAGCACCGCGGTGTACTTCGGCCCCAGCGAGACCGTGACCTGCGCGGACGCCGTAGGCACCTGCACCAGCTGTGCCCCCGGGAAGTAGTACTGCAGCAGCAACGCTCCCAGGCGGTTGTCGGCGCTGTAGCGGATCTGGGCCGAGCCGGTGGGCTTGTTCTTCGAGGTGTCGTCGTTCGCGGGCAGGCTCGAGCGGAAGCCGTCGGCCAGCAGCGCCGTACGGGCCTTGCCGGCGAGGCCGGACCTCGTCGTGGCGTTCAGGACGAGGACGTCGACGCTCTTCTGCGGCGGAAGGGTCCGGGGGGTTGCGGTGCTGACCGTGGCGGTCGGTGTGGGGCAGGTCTTGGCCGTCGCGGTGGAGCTCGAGTCGTCGCGGTTGCTGACCCGCCACCACACCAGCGCGGTGAGCAACAGCAGCGCCAGCAGCGCGATCAGCGCAGGCAGCGGACGCCGCGTGATGGTGCTCGCCATGGACCGCCGACCTCCCTGTACCGGAGTGCGCATCGTATCGGCGCGCCATGTCGCTGTGCGTTCACCCGCCCGTGCGTCAGATGGAAACCGGGTCGCGGTACCGTTCCGCGGCCGGAAGGTGACCGGGGTCTCCGCTGCACGGCGGACCCGACGGGCACAAAATCGCCCGCCGGTGCGTTGCAGCGCCGAACGTTGAAATACCGAGCCGGAAACACAGCCACGAAGAACGATCGTGGGCCCGCCCACCGAGGAGTTGACGCCAGATGGCGACCGACTACGACGCACCGCGTCGGGGAGACGTAGAAGAGCTGAACGAGGACTCGATCGAGGAGCTGAAGGCGCGCCGCGCCGAGGCCCAGTCGGGGTCGATCGACGTCGACGAGACCGAACTCGCCGAGTCGCTCGAACTGCCCGGCGCCGACCTGTCCAGCATGTCGGGTGAGGAGCTGACCGTCCGCGTGCTGCCGAAGCAGAGCGACGAGTTCACCTGCTCGTCCTGCTTCCTGGTGCATCACCGCAGCCGGCTGGCCCGGGAGAAGAACGGCCAGCTGATCTGTCGCGACTGCGCCTGATCAGCTCTCCGCTCGACCAGCACTTGCTACACCGAAGCACCACACGACACCGCCCGGCGGCCGGCAGGCCACCGGGCGTGCGCCGTTAAGGGCGCCTTCGGTGTCAGAGCCGCGAGCTCAGCGCCGCCCCACCGTCGACGACGAGGGTCTGCCCGGTGATCCACGCGGCGTCGGACGACGCGAGGAAGGCCGCGGTCGCGCCGATGTCCTCCGGCACGCCGAGACGGCCCAGCGGGTAACCCGCCGCGGCCTTGGCCTCGTCGGCCTCGTACAGCGCGGCGGCGAAGCGGGTCTTGACCACGGCCGGGGCGATCGCGTTGACCCGGATCCGCGGGCTGAGCTCGGCGGCGAGCTGGACGGTCAGGTTGATCAGGGCCGCCTTGCTGACGCCGTAGTAGGCGATACCCGGTGCGGGGGACAGGCCGGCGACCGAGGCCATGTTGATGATCGACGCGCCCGGTTCGCTGCCCAGGCCGGCCGCCACCGCCCGGCGCGTCCAGGCCAAGGACGAGAGCACGTTGACGTCCATCATCTTGCGGGCCGCGCCCTCGTCGAGCTCGAGCAGCGGGCCGTAGGCGGGATTGATGCCGGTGTTGTTCACCAGGACGTCCAGCCGGCCGAAGCGCTCGAGCGCGGTGCCGACCGCTGCGTCCTGGTGGGCGGGGTCGTCGGCGCGGCCGGCCACCGAGACCGCGCTGGACCCGAGCTGCTCGAGCGCCTCGGCCAGGCCGTCGGGCTTGCGGGCGGTGATGAGCACCTGGGCGCCCTCGTCGACGAGGCGCTGGGCGACGGCCAGGCCGATGCCCCGGCTGGCGCCAGTGACGATCGCGGCCATGCCGGCGAAGCGCCGGCCGTGCTCCAGTGTGGGGGTGACGACGGGGAGGTCGGATGCGGCAGCGCTCATCACCGCAACCTAGCGCGCGGTCTGCGGTTCAGCGGGGGGAGACCAGCGCGAGCAGGCGCTCGGGATGGCGAGTGCTGACGATCCAGTACGGCGTCGGGTCGTCCGGGTCGTCGAGCCACAGCTGCACGCCGGGCCCCACCCAGGGCCGGATCTGCACGAACGCCGCCGGGTCGCCCTCGCGGCCCACGACGAGGCGCAGGGTGCGTGGGTCGAGGCCGACCGCGCCGCTGACCAGGCCGAGCGGCAGGTGCGCGCCCTGGATGTGCAGCTCGCCGTCGCGGACCTCGAGCCGGCTGCGGCCGAGCCACCACACGAAGACCGCGGACAGCGGGAGCAGGACCACGAACGGGACCCACGCGGTAAGCGGCAGTCCGCCGATGTAGAACTCGCCCGCCAGCAGGCAGGCCACCCCGAACGCGACGAGGTACCACCACCACGGCGTGCGCAGGGTCTCGCGGTAGGCCAGGGCCGGGACGGCGGTGGAGTCCGACGGACTACCGCTGCCGGAGGCACTGTCCCTGCCGGTGGTCATGAGCCCGAGGGTAGCCTCAGCCCCCGTGCAGACCGACGTGGAGACCGCAGCTGCGCCGGGTCCTGCGACGCCCGGCCCGGACGTCCTGGTGCAGCGCCTCGACGCGCAGTTGCCGCTCCCGCTGTACGCCCTGCCCGGCGACGCCGGAGCCGACATCGTGACGGCCGTTGACGTCACCCTGGCGCCGGGCGAGCGGGCGGTGCTGCCCACCGGGCTGGCGATCGCGCTGCCCGCCGGGTACGCCGCCTTCGTGCACCCTCGCTCCGGCCTCGCGGCCCGCGCGGGGCTCGGTCTGGTCAACGCCCCGGGCACCATCGACGCCGGCTACCGCGGCGAGATCAAGGTCATCGCCATCAACCACGACTCCACCCGACCGCTCACGCTCGCCCGTGGCGAGCGGATCGCCCAGCTCGTCGTGCAGCGCGTCGAGTTCGCCCGCTTCGTCGAGGTCGACGAGCTGCCCGGCTCGGTACGCGGGACGGGCGGGCACGGCTCGACCGGCGGGTCCGCCGCACTCGCAGAGCAGCAGTCGCAGCAGCAGCCTCAGGAAGGACGCCAGTAGTGCCGGGACGACGCAGGCAGAAACGCACCGAGGCCTCGAAGATCGACGCCACCCCGCCGTGGGAGACGCGTGTCCGCGTCGAGCCCGACGTCACGACCGGGCCATTCGACGAACGCGACGCACCCGACGACGACGTCGAGCGCATCGACCTCGGCGCTTTGCAGGTCCCGATCGGCGACGGCTTCGACATCCAGGTCGAGGTCAACGAGGCGCAGCAGGTCATCGCCGCCACGCTGGCCGGCCCGCAGGGCACCATGCAACTCGGCGTGTTCGCTGCCCCGCGCAACGAGGGCATCTGGGACGAGGTCCGCGCCGAGATCGCCGAGTCGCTGCGCGGTGAACGCGGGCCGCGCCGGGTCGTACCGAGCGAGAAGGACGGCCCGTTCGGCACCGAGTTGCACGGCACGATTCCCGACGACACCGGGCGCGGCACCGTGCCTGTGCGCTTCGTCGGCGTCGACGGGCCCCGCTGGTTCCTGCGCGCGCTGTTCGCGGGCCCGGTAGCCACCGATGACGCCGCAGCCAAGCCGTTGGAACAGGCCCTGCGCGGCGTGGTCGTCGTCCGTGGCAGCGAGCCGCTGCCGGTGCGCGAACCGGTGCCGCTGCAGCTGCCCGACGGCGTCGAGCTTCCAGGCGCGGGTTCCTGAGCGCGCGAGTTACGCTAAGCCCATGGGACGCGCTTCGCTGCTGCAGCGGCTGACGGCCAGCGCCGAGCACCTCGACGCCGCCGAGCTGCAGGAGTCCGTCGGCATCCGCTCGTGCATGCCGGTGTGCGACCTGCGCCGCGGCCACCACGTCAAGGTGGTCGGGCGGCTGCGGGCCGTCGTCTACACGCCCAGCGAGACCGTGCCCACCCTGCAGGCCGAGTTGTTCGACGGCACCGAGTCACTCGACCTCGTCTGGCTCGGCCAGCGCCGCATCCCGGGCATCGAGCCGGGCCGCCGGGTGCTGGCGCGCGGACGGGTCGGCGAGCACGACGGCCGGCTGGCGATCTACAACCCCTGGTACGAGCTCCTGGCTCCCGGGTCCTGACCGGCGCGCGACCGATCACCGGCATGGACGACCCGCCCGAACAGCGGGATCTGCGCGAGACCTATCGCCAGCAGATGATCAACGGCGTCGGCGGCTGGTCCGGCGCGCTGATCACGGCCGTGCCGACGACGGTGTTCGTGATCGTCAACGTCCTAGGTCCGCTGCGCGCCGCGATCATCGCCGCGGTCGCCAGCGCGCTGGTGCTGGCCGGCTACCGGCTGATCCGCAAGCAGCCGGTGCAGCAGGCTCTGTCCGGGCTGCTCGGCGTGGTGGTGGCCGCGATCATCGCCGCTCGCACGGGCGAGGCCCGCGGGTACTTCCTGCTCGGCATCATCACCAGCTTCCTGTACGCGGTGCCGTTCGCGATCTCGATCGCGGTGCGGCGCCCGCTGGTCGGGTTGGCGTGGGAGTTCTTCGACCCGACGCCGGTGCCCGACACGGGCCCGGCCGTGCCGTGGCACCGCCGCAGGCCGCTGCTGATGGCCTACACCTGGTCGACGCTGGCCGGCACCGCGGTGTTCCTGGTCCGCGGGATCGTCCAGCTGATCCTCTACCGGCGCAACGACACCGGCTGGTTGGCGTTCGCGCGCATCGCGATGGGGTACCCGTTGTTCATCGCCGCGATCGGCTTCAGCGTGCTGATCGTTCGGCGGGCGCGCGGGCGCGTGCTCGAGACCGGCTGATCCGTTCAGCCCGGCAGTACCGCCGCGCGCAGGGCGT
>CAZZZE010000128.1:0-7392 GCA_964658365.1 uncultured Jatrophihabitantaceae bacterium | reverse complement strand
ACGGCGCCGCTGAAGGGCCCGACGTTCGCGAGCGCTCCGGTGCCGCCGGCCATCAGGTAGGTGCCCGAGCCGGCGCCGCGGCGTTGACCGGTCCACTGCTGCCCGTCCCAGTACTGCTCGGCGTTCGAGTCCTGTGGGTCTGGATACCAGCCGGCGTCTGCCACTGCTCACCCTTCGTCGAAAGCTCTGTCGGACAGTGATGATCACACGGATCCAACACCCGCTGCAGCATCGGTACCAGCGGATCCCGTCGATCTCCCTAGAATTAGGGCATGGCACCCGTCCTGCTCGCCACGTGCGCCCGCTTACCGGACGGTGACGAAGACGCTGCGGCCCTGGTCGCGGCGCTGCAGGCGTGCGGCCTGCAGCCACGGTGGGTGGCATGGGACGACCCGCAGGTCGATTGGGGTTCCGCACTCGTCGTCCTGCGCTCGACGTGGGACTACACGGCGCGGCACGAGCAGTTCCTGGCCTGGGCCACCTCGGTGCCCCGGCTGCTGAACCCTGCGGACGTCGTGGTCTGGAGCAGCGACAAGCGCTATCTCGCCGACCTCGCAGCGGACGGCGTGCCGGTTGTCGCGACGACGGTCGTCGATCCGACTTCCCGATTGCCGCTGCCCGATGCCGACGAGTTCGTCGTCAAGCCGTCGGTCGGCGCCGGCTCGCGCGGTGTCGGGCGCTTCCGGGCCGATGACGACGGGCTCCTCGCGGCCGGGCAGCATCTCGACGCGCTGCATCGCGCGGGCTACACCGCGCTCGTCCAGCCCTACCTCGCCGAGGTCGACACCCGCGGCGAGACCGCGCTCGTCTACATCGACGGGCGGTTCAGCCACGCGGCGCGCAAGGGTCCGATGCTGCCCGTCGACGGCCGCCATTCGCTCGGTGGCCACGTCGACGGCGAGCTGTTCGTGGCCGAGGCGATCACCGCGCGGGAGCCGTCCGACGCGGAACTGGCCGTGGGCGAAGCGGCGCTGAAGGCCGTCGGTGAGCGGTTCGGGGCCACGCCGCTGTACGCGCGGGTCGACCTGCTCGCCTCGGCAGACGGCCCGGTGGTCGTCGAACTCGAACTCGTCGAGCCCTCGCTGTTCCTTGGCTACGCCGACGCCGCGGCCATGACCTTCGCGACCGCTGTCGCGGCCCGCGGATGAGCTCTGCTGTGCCGGCGCCCGAGGGCTCACCGTTCCCGGCCATCGCCGACGGGCGCCTGCAGGCGCTGCGCCGGATGAAGGCGATCTCCGCGGCGCTGCTGCTGGTCGCCGCGATTGTGTACGCACTGTGCCGGGTCCTTACGGACAGTGACGGTGTCTGGGGGTACGTCCAGGCCACCGCCGAGGCCTCGATGGTCGGCGGCCTGGCCGACTGGTTCGCCGTCACCGCCCTGTTCCGACACCCGCTGGGGCTGCCCATCCCGCACACCGCGATCATCCCGCGCAAGAAGGACCAGATCGGCGAGGGACTGGCCACCTTCGTGCGCGAGTACTTCCTCACCAGCGAGATCCTGGGCGAGCGGCTCGCGGCCGCGCGGGTGCCGCAGCGGGTGGGGGACTGGCTCGCCGATCCGGAGCACGCCGCGCGGTTGGCCCAGGAGCTCAGCAACTCGGTCAGCGGCATGGCCGCGATGCTGCGCGACGACCAGCTGCGCAACTCGGTGGCCACGTTCGCCGACAAGCGGCTACGGCAGACCGACATGTCACCGCTTCTGGCCCGCCTGCTCGAGGCGATCTGCGACTCGGGGCAGCACCAGGCCGCCCTGACCAGCACGTTGAAGGGGCTCACGCACTTCCTTGACGAGAACCGCAGCGAGCTGCGCCGTCGGGTGGCCCTCGAGAGTCCCGAGTGGGTGCCGGACTGGGTCGACGACCGGGTGTTCAACAAGGGCTTCCAACTGCTGCAGTCCTTCATCGCCGACGTCGTGGCCGACGACGGGCACGGGTTGCGCAAGGGGTTCGACGACCAGCTGCGCGACCTCGCCGAGCGACTGCGTCACGACCCCGAACAGATCGCCAAGGTCGAGCAGACCAAACTCGAGATCCTCGACCACCCGGCCGTGCGCTCCTACCTCGAGGACATCTGGGGAGCGTTGAAGAAGCTGATCCTCGACGGCGCCGCCGATCCCGAGTCCGACCTGCGCCGCTCTGCCCAGGCGCTGACCGTGCGGGCCGGCGAGGTGCTGCGTGACGACCCGGCGATGCGCCGGCGGGTCAACGACGCGCTCGAACGCCTGGCCGGGCACGTGGCCACCCACTACGCCGACGACCTGACCGACGTCATCTCGACCACGGTGGCTCGCTGGGACACCGACGAGACGAGCCGGCGACTCGAGCTGCAGGTGGGCCGCGACCTGCAGTTCATCCGCATCAACGGCACGGTGGTCGGCGCGCTGGCCGGCCTGGCGATCTACACGCTCAGCCAGCTGTTCTGACCGTGCCGCCGCGCCGTGCGAAGGGTTCGGTCAGCAGCAGCACGTCGAGCATCGCCAGCCAGACCAGGCAGGCGCCGAACATGTGCAGACCGACGAGCAGGGGCGGCACGTGCAGGAAGTACTGCGTGTAGCCGATGATCGCCTGCGCCAGCTCGACGGCGAGCAGCACGACCGCCGCGCGGCGGACGGCGTCGGCGGCGTGCACGGCGTAGGCGAGCACGACGAGTCCGACGGTCAGGCCGATCAGCACCATGACGAGGTCGGCGTGCAGCTGGGCCACCGACGCGACCTTGAGCCCGGTGCGGTGCACCTTTCCGCTGCTGTCCTTGTCGCCCGCGTGCGGGCCGCTGCCGGTGAGGATCGTCCCGACGACGAGGACGGCGAGCGTGACGACGGCGGTGATGCGGGCAAGCGTGCGCGGCAGGACGCCAGGCAGGGCAGGGACGTCGTCGACCGGGCGCAGCCGCCACCAGAGCAGGAACGCCACCGCGATGATGGCCATCGAGAGCAGGAAGTGCGCCGCGACCAGCCACGGGTTGAGGTGGGTCAGCACCGTCAGCCCACCGAGTACGGCCTGCGCCGGGATGCCGAGCGCCGCCCACGTCGCGGGTCCGCGCTGGGTGCGGCGGGCCATGGCGACGAGCCAGGTGGCCAGTGCCACGATCACGAGCACGAACGTCAGCTGCCGGTTGGTGAACTCGATGATGCCGTGGACGGCGTACTGCTTGGTCGGGGTGAGCGAGGCGTCGGTGCAGCGCGGCCACGTGGGGCAGCCCAGCCCGGAGTCGGTGAGGCGGACGGCGCCGCCGGTGACCACGATGACCACGTTCGCGACGACCGACGCGAGCGCCAGCCGGCGCAGCGCGTCGGCGGTCTGCAGCCGCCGTGGTAGCCAACGCACCCGCCGCTCGGTCGCCGTCCCATGCCCCGGGGCGACGAGCGGGTCGGTGCTCACTCCCACTTGAACCACCGGGCGGCGGCAGGCAGCGCAAGGGCGGCCCAGACGACGAGCGTGAGCACCTGGCGCACCGGGAACGCGGCGTTGTGCTGCAGGACGTCGTGCAGCCCGTCGCTCAGTGCTGCCGACGGCAGGAACTGCAGGACGTCACGGGCCGCGCTGCCGTACTTGTCGAGCGGGATCGCGATACCCCCGGCGAACAGCAGGATGAGCCAGACCAGGTTGGCCGCCGCCAGGGTTACCTCGGCGCGCAGCGTTCCCGCGACGAGCAGGCCGAGACCGCCGAAGGCGAGCGTGCCCAGGACGACGAGCAGCGCGACCGTGAACGGGTCGCCGTGCGGGTGCCACGCCAGGGCCAGTCCCGCACTGCAGATCAGCACGATCTGCAGCACCTCGAGAAGCAGGACCGCCGTCGTCTTGCCGAGGATGAGCGTCGAGCGCGGCAGCGCGGTGGCGCCGAGCCGCTTGAGCACCGCGTACTTGCGCTCGAAGCCGGTGCCGATGGCGAGGCCGGTGAAGGCGGCGGACATGACGGCCAGCGCGATGATGCTGGGCACCACGAAATCGATGCGGCGTGGGGTGCCGAGCGAGTACAGCAGCGGCAGGTTGAAGAAGAACAGCAGCAGCAGCGGGATCAGCAGGGTCAGCCCGACCTGTTCGCCGTTGCGCAGCAGCAGCCGGAACTCCATGCCCGTCTGGGCCCTGAGCATGGTCGCGCGCGACGACGGCGCCGGTGCCGGCGCGAACGAGATGCGTCCGGGCGACACTTGCTCGCTCATGCCCGTAGCTCGCGTCCGGTGAGCTCGAGGAACACGTCCTCGAGGGTGCGCCGCTCGACGGCGAGGTCGTGGGCCATGACGTGGCGGTGCGCGCACCACGCGGTCAGCATGGCCAGAAGTTCGGGCGTGACCTCGCCGGTGACGAGGTAGCGGCCCGGTTCGGGCTCGACCGCGGCGCTGCCGAAGGGCAGGGCGTCGACGAGCTGATCGAGGGGCAGACCGGTCACGGCGCGGAAGCGGATCTGGCCCTCGGCGCCTGCGCGGGTGAGGTCGGCCGGGCTGCCCTGCGCCACCACCCGGCCCCGATCGATGACCACGACCTCGTCTGCCAGCTGCTCGGCCTCGTCGAGGAAGTGCGTGGTCAGCACGACGCTGACGCCGTCAGCGCGCAGCGAGCGGATGAGCTCCCACGTGCCGTGCCTCGACTGCGGGTCCATGCCGGCTGTCGGCTCGTCGAGGAAGACGAGTTCCGGGCGCGCGACGAGGGCCAGGGCCAACGACAGCCGCTGCTGCTGCCCGCCCGAGAGCCGCTTCACCGCGGTGCCCGCCGCCTCGGTGAGCCCGACGACCTCGAGCAATAGCTGCGGGTCGTGCGGATGGGCGGCGAAGGAGGCGAACAGGCGCAACATCTCGAGGGCGGTGGAGCCGGTGTACCCGCCGACGCCGTCCTGCAGCATGACGCCGACCCGTGGCCGCAGTTCGCCGGCATCGGTGACCGGGTCGCGGCCGAGCACCCGCACCTTGCCGGTGTCGGGCCGGCGAAACCCCTCGCAGATCTCGATGGTGGTCGTCTTGCCCGCGCCGTTGGGCCCCAGCAGCGCCACGACCGAACCGGCCGGCACGTGCAGCGACAACCCGTCGACAGCCCGTCGCGAGCCGTAGGCCTTGACGAGGTCGACGACCTCGAGGGCCGGCCCTGGCGGCACGGACGATGCGGACACAACCACAGTCTAGGAACGCCTGTAGCGCCGGCGCGCCACGGACGGCGGGGGAGTGATGTGCGCGCGCTCAGGTGCCTCGCGCGCCGCGTCAGCCGGCGGTGCCGGACGACCCGGCGAAGGTGTCGACGTAGTCCTGGCCCGACAGCGCCTGCACGCTCTTGCGCACGGTCTCGGTCACCTCGCGCAGCACGCGCGAGCTGCGCTCCTCGCCGGCCCGGTCCCCGAAGTACAGCGGCGCGCCGAAGTGCACCTCGACGGGGACGCGGTGCCACGCGTGGCTGCCGGGCGGCTGCGCCTCGCGCGTACCGACCAGGCCCACCGGCACGACGGGCGCGCCGCTGCGCAGCGCGAGCCGGGCCACGCCGGTGCGGAACCTGTGCAGTCGCCCGTCGGGCGAGCGGGTGCCCTCGGGGTAGATGCCCAATGTGCGGCCCTCGGCCAGCACGTCGACGCCGATGTCGATGACCGCCGCCGCCGAGCGGGTGTCGGAGCGGGCCACGGGCACGTGCCCCATGCCGTTGAAGAACGCAGCCATCGCCCTGCCCCTGACCCCCGGGGTGGTGAAGTACTCGACCTTGGCGAAGTAGCAGACCTGCCGCCGGGCGGCCAGCGGCGTGAAGATCTCGTCGGCGAACGACACGTGGTTGGCGGCCAGCACCGCCGGACCGTCGGGCAGGTTGTGCAACCCGGTCACCAACGGCCGGTACACCGCGCGCAGCGCGGGAGCCACCGTCAGCTCGAGGGTCCGGTACAGCACGCGGGGAAACCTACCGTGACGCGCCTTCCCCATCGGCGTGGCCGCGTTTCGGGGCCTCGATGGCGACCACGCGGATGGGGAAGGCGGGTTCCGCGGGGCCGTGTGACCTATCAGGCGCTGACCTGGCGACCCCGGTCCGTGAAGTCCTCGAGCAAATACGTCATACTGGTGTTGTGAAAATCGCGACCGCTCCTGGTGCCGCTGTCGGCACCGGCGACCGCACGCGCGATGCGGTGGCCCGCACGGTCCTCGAGCAAGGCCCGCAGAGCGCCGCCGCGCTTGCCGAGCGGCTGGGCCTGTCGGCCGCCGGCATCCGCCGCCATCTCGATGCTCTCGTCGCCGACGGCATCCTCGTCGAGCGCGATCCGCGGCCCAGCGCGCGCCGCGGCCGCGGCCGCCCGGCCCGCACCTACGCGCTCACCGACGCCGGCCGCGGGTCGTTCCCGCACGCCTACGACGACCTGGCGAGCACCGCGTTGCGCTACCTGCGCGACACCGGCGGCGAGCAGGCCGTCGAGGCGTTCGCCGCGCACCGCGCCGAGCAGCTCGCCGGCCTGCTGGCCGAGCGCGTCGATCACGACTCGCCGCTGGTCACGCGCGCCGGCGCCCTCGCCGGCGGTCTGACCGATCACGGTTACGCTTCGACCACGCAGACCGTGGGTAGCCCCACCGGCAACGGCAGCTCGGGTATTCAAATCTGCCAGCACCACTGCCCGGTCGCCCACGTGGCCGCCGAGTTCCCGCAATTGTGCGAGGCGGAAACACGCGCCTTCGAACGGGTGTTGGGCACCTACGTACAACGTCTCGCGACCATCGCCCACGGCGACGGTGTCTGCACCACGCACGTCCCGCACCGCCCAGAAACACCTACCCACCCGATCCGGGAGGACCGCAGATGACCACCACCCAGCCCGCGCCCGTCACGCCCCTCACGCAGGACGAGCAGATCGACGCGCTCGGCCGCTACGGCTTCGGCTGGGCCGACAGCGACGTCGCCGGTGCCAGCGCGAAGCGCGGGCTGTCCGAGGCGGTCGTGCGCGACATCTCGGCGAAGAAGAGCGAACCCGAGTGGATGCTCACCCACCGGCTCAAGGCGCTGTCGATGTTCGACAAGAAGCCGATGCCGAGCTGGGGTTCCGACCTGTCGGACATCGACTTCGACAACATCAAGTACTTCGTGCGTTCGACGGAGAAGCAGGCCGCCACCTGGGACGACCTGCCCGCCGACATCAAGAACACCTACGACAAGCTCGGCATCCCCGAGGCCGAGAAGCAGCGTCTCGTCTCGGGCGTCGCGGCGCAGTACGAGTCCGAGGTCGTCTACCACCAGATCAACGAGGAGCTCGAGAAGCAGGGTGTCATCTTCATGGACACCGACACCGGCCTGCGCGAGCACCCCGAGCTGTTCCAGGAGTACTTCGGCTCGGTCATCCCGTCGGGCGACAACAAATTCTCCGCGCTGAACTCCGCGGTGTGGTCGGGCGGCTCGTTCATCTACGTGCCGAAGGGCGTGCACGTCGAGATCCCGCTGCAGG
>CAZZZE010000127.1:0-7420 GCA_964658365.1 uncultured Jatrophihabitantaceae bacterium | reverse complement strand
AGCCGCCGCTCACCCTGCCGGCGCGCTCGCCACCGGCGCGCTCGTTCACCACGAAGGTGCCGGCCATCATGTCGCCGATGCGTTTCTCGGACCCGCTGAGCGTGATCGTCAGGACGCCCGTGATCGTGGTGAGCGGGAACAGCAGGCCGGGCTTCTCGAGGACGAGCCCGGCGAGGCCGCGTACGAGCGCCTGCCGCAGGCCGATGGGGCCGCCGTCGTCGCGCACGACCCGCAACCCCATCGCCGCCTTGCCGACGGTGCGCCCCCCGGACGTCCATTCGGCGACGATCGGGTAGCCGGCGAGGAGCAGCACCACCTCGACGAGGACCACCGCGCTGGCGGCGGCGTCGTCGGACGACGAGATCAGCGCGGCGTCGAGCAGCGCGAGGACGAGCAGGGCGAGCAACTGCAGCACTGCGTCGATCGCGGCGGCGATGGTGCGTGAGCCGATCCCGGCACGGGTCAGATCCAGGCGCACTCCCTCGCCGGACACCAGCGCACGGTCGGGCTCCACCGCAGCAGCGTAGATCGTTCCCGCGCCGCCCGGCGCGCCTGTGGATGACCTATGGACGCGGCGGCGGCCGGATGTCAGACTGCGCCGGGATCTGTGCACGAATCATGCGGGGAGTGGCAAGAATGAAGATAGTCCGGTCCGTCCGTTTCGGTGCTGGGGCGACCACCCTGGCCGCGGTCTGCGTGCTCGTGCTCGGCACTGCCGCGGTGGCCACCCCGAAGCCGAAGCCCGACCACCTTCGCGGGGTGGCGCGCCACCAGGCGCAGCAGGCCGGCCAGGCGCAGTCCGGGGCCACGGCCGCCGCGAGCCAGGACGACGGCGGCGGCATGGAGGGCGCGGACGACCCTCTCGAGGTCGCCGACCAGGCCGCGCAGTACGCCGGCGAGCGCAGCGCCCCGGCGTCGACGGTCTCGGCCGCGGCGCTCGTGGCGGCCCGCGCCGCCGCGACGAAGTTGCCGACGGCCCCGGGACAGCTCACCGAGACCACCGACCAGCCCTACAACGCCGAGCCCGCCGGCTACACCGACCCGGTGTGGTCGAACGCCGGCGCCGGCTTCCGCGACGTCTCGGGCCGCGCCACCGCTCTGGCCGTCGACGGCCGGACCTACTACGCCGGGACGGCCGACGGCGGCGTGTGGAAGTCCACTGACGCGGGCGGGCACTGGACCTCGATCTGGGACTCGGAGCCGACCCTGTCCATCGGGTCGCTGCTCGTCGCACCCGACCACGCGCTGTGGGTCGGGACCGGCGAGGCGAACACCAGCTCGGACTCCTACCTCGGCACCGGCGTCTACCGGTCCACCGACCGCGGCCGCTCGTTCCGTCAGGTCGGCGGGCAGGAACTCGTCGACGGCCAGACCTTCCGGCTGCGCGACGACGGTGCAGGCCACGTGTACGCGGCCACCAGCCAGGGCCTGTACCGGCACTCGTCCGGCACCTCCCGCGGCGCCTGGACGCTCGTGCTCAAGCCCGACCCCAATCCGTCCGGCTCGCCGTACCGCACCTCGTTCATCACCGACGTCGCGATCCGTCCCGGCACCGACGGCAAGAGCGTGCTCGCCGTCTTGGGCTGGCGCGGCGGCACCGAGTACAACGGCTTCTACCTGTCCTCGAGCGGCGGCGGCGCCGGCTCGTTCAGCAAGATCACGCCCAGCGGCTCGATCGACGCCGGGGACATCGGGCGCACCACGCTGGCCTACGCCGCCGACGGGTCGCGGCTGTACGCGATCATCCAGTCGCCGAAGGAGCTCAACGGCGGCGACGACACCAACCTGCAGGGCGTGTACGTCTCGGCGTCGGGCAACCCAGCCGGCCCGTACACGACGATCGCGGACTCGACGTCGCTCGGGAACTCGGGCTCGGCGCTCGGCGACCTCGACGGCTACCACGTCGGCATCCAGTCCTGGTACAACCAGGCACTGGCCGTCGACCCGAAGGACCCGAAGCACGTCTTCGTCAGCCTCGAGGAGGTCTTCGAGACCAAGGACGGCGGCGCCACCTTCAGCACGGCCAGCCCGTACTGGAACTACGGCCTGTCTTGCGGCACGTCCTGCCCGGCCACGACACACCCCGACCAGCATGCGCTGGCGATCAGCGACGGCACCGTGGTGATCGCCAACGACGGCGGGGTCTACAGCCGCGACGCCTCGCTCGTCGGCTACGGCCACTGGAACGATCTCAACGACACGCTGCACACGCTGCAGTACTACGACGCCGCCGCTGGGACCAGGGGCCGGGACGTCACCTACTGGGGCGGGCTGCAGGACAACGGGACGTCGGTGCTGACGTCGAGCCACGCGACGAACATCGAGCCGGCGGGCGGTGACGGCGGGTTCGTGCTCGTCGACCCGAACAACGGGCAGCGCTCGGTCGGCGAGTACACCGACCTGGCCATGTACCGCACCAGCGACGGCGGGCACACGTTCACCACGATCAGCCCGGAGTGCGGCTACTACACCGACGACGCGAAGTGCGACCCGTCGGCGCGCTTCATCGCGCCGTTCCAGGCCGACCCGAAGAACTCGAACCACTGGGTGGCAGCCGGCAGCCAGGTGTGGGTCACCACCAAGGGCTGGGACACCGTCTGCGACACCACCTGCGACTGGACGTCGGTGCACAGCTTCGGCACCGACGCGGTCGGCGGCTACAACGTGGGCACCGCGGTGGCCGTCAGCGGCACCACGATCTACGCCGGCTGGGTCGACTCCAGCGGCAACCCGTCGCCGAGCTTCCGGAGCGGCATCGACACCAACTACGGCGGCACCTGGCACCGTATCCAGAGCCCGGTGCTGCCGAACCGCTTCGTCAGCGGCCTGACCGTCGACCCGAAGAACCCCGCCCACGTCTACGCGATCTACAACGGGTACTCGCGGCGCTGGATCCCCGGCGGCGGGCTCGGCACCGTCTTCGAGTCCCGCGACGGCGGCTCGACGTGGACCAACGTCTCGGGCAACCTGCCCGACGCGCCCGGCGACGGTCTGGCCATCGTCGACGGCACCCTGGTGCTGGGCACCGACGTCGGGCTGTTCGTCGCCTCGGAGTCGTCACCCACCCGCTGGTCGCGGGTGAGCGCGCTGCCGAACGTGGTCGTCGACAACGTGCGCCCGGTCCCGGGTCGCCGGGCCGTCGTCGTGGCCACGCACGGCCGCGGGATCTGGACGTACACGCTGCGACGCTGACCCGCGGGGCGGGCGTCCTAGACTTCGCCTCACCGTGGACCTCGACACCTTCGTCGCGCAGCACGCCGCCACCTGGCAGCGGCTCGACGCCCTCGCGCGCCGCCGTCGCCTCGACGGCGCGGAGGCCGACGAGCTGGTCGCGCTCTACCGCCAGGTGGCCACCCACCTGTCCCTGGTGCAGTCCCGGCTGCCCGACCCGGCGCTGGCAATCCGGCTGTCGAGCCTGCTCGGCCGCGCCAGGTCGGCGGCCGTGGGCGCGCCTGCGGTGCGCGGCTGGTCGGCGCTCGGCCGCGGCCTCACCGTCGACTTCCCGGTGATCGTCTACCGGACGTGGCGGTGGTCGGCGTCGGTGGCCGTGGCCAGCCTCGGGGTGTCCGTCGCGATGTGGCTGTGGCTGCGTGCGCACCCCGAGCGGGTGCGGCGGGTGCTGCCGAGCAGCGAGGTGCGCCAGCTCGTCGACAAGGACTTCGCCGGCTACTACTCCGCCCATCCGGCCCGCTCGTTCGCGGCGCAGGTGTGGACGAACAATGCGCTGGTGACCGCGCTCGCGCTGTTCCTCGGCGTCACCGTCGTCGGCACGCTGTACGTGCTGCTGCAGAACACGATCAACGTCGGGCTGGTGGGCGGCGTGCTGATCGGCGCGCACCGCTCGGAGCTGTTCTTCGGGTTGATCCTGCCGCACGGGATGCTGGAACTCAGCGCGGTGTTCGTCGCCTGCGCGGTCGGGCTGCGCACCGGCTGGGCGTGGATCGCACCCGGTGCGCTGCCGCGCGCGCAGGCGCTGGCCGAGGCCGGCCGGCAGGCAGGCGTGGTCGCGCTCGGCCTCGCCGGCGTGCTGGCTGTCTCCGGCGTCATCGAGGCCTTCGTGACGCCGTCCGGACTGCCGACGTGGGCGCGCATCGGCATCGGCGCGGTGGCCGAGATCGCGTTCGTCAGCTACGTCGTCGTGCTCGGCCGCCGCGGCGTGCGCTCCGGCGCGACGGGAGACCTCGATGCCGGCGAGCGCGGCAGCCTGCTGCCCGTCGCGTAGCCGGCACAGCCAGCACAGCCGTCACAGCCGGCCGGCGGACTTGAGGTCGAGGTAGGCGTCGGCCACCCGCGAGGCGAACAGGTCGGTGGAACCCGAGACGACGTGCACCCCGCTCGCGTCGAGTTGCGCGACGACGGCGCTGCGGGCCAGGACAGCCTGTTCCGCGGCGGCGGCGGTGTAGACGTCGGAGACGTCGTCGCGGGTGGCTGCCAGCGTGCCCAGGGCGGGGTCGGACGGTGCGGCCACGAGCACCTCGTGCCGGCCGGCCAGCTGTTTCACGGCGGGTAGCAGTCCGGTGTCGGCGGCGGTGTCGAGCGAGGAGAACAGCACGACCAGCGAGCGCTTCGAGACCAGGCGCAGCACCTGCGCCGCCAGCAGCTGCGGGTCGGTCTCGACGAGCGCCGGCTCGAGCGGGGTCAGCGCACCGACCAGGCGGGGCAGCACGTCGCGACCGCCGGTGAGACCCACGCGCGCCCGCACCTCGACATCGGCCGCAACCAGGGCCACCCGGTCACCGGCGCGGGCGCAGAGCGCGCCGAGCAACAGGCAGGCGTCCAGGGCCGCGTCGAGGCGTGGCTCGTCGCCGACGCGGGCGGCGGAGCTGCGCCCGGTGTCGAGCGCCAGCACCACGTGCCGGTCGCGCTCGGGGCGCCAGGTGCGGACGACGACGTCGCGCGAGCGCGCCGTGGCCCGCCAGTCGATGGCCCGGACGTCGTCGCCCAGGACGTAGGTGCGCAGGCTGTCGAACTCGCTGCCCTGCCCCCGCTGGCGCACCAGGACCGCACCGTCGATCTGGCGCAGACGCGAGAGCTTCTCGGGCAGGAAGCGACGGGACGCGAACGCGGGCAGCACCTGGACCGTGCCGGGCACCGCGAGCTGCCGCTGCCGGGCACCGAGCCCCAGGGGGCCCCACGCGCGTACGGTCACCCGCGCCGCCGAGCGCTCGCCGCGCCGGATCGGCGTCAGGGTGGTGAGCACGCGGCGCCGCTCGTCGCGCGGCACCACGACCTGGTGCGTCCGCGGGGTCGCGCCGGCCGAGGGCACCCACGCGTCGCGCACCACAGCCTGCAGCGTCCGCCGTCCTGTGTTGGTGATCGTCAGCGTCGTGACGGCCCGCTCGTGCAGGCGGACGGGTGCGATCGGCTCGCGGGTCAGCCGCAGGTCGGCGATGCGGGCCGCGAGCAGCAGGTCGGCGCCGAGCGTCAGCGCCAGGACCAGCGCGTAGAGGCCCAGTGCGGCCGTCGACCAGCCGGCCAGCAGCAGCCCGACCGCGGCGAGCGCGACGAAACGACCGGAGAGCACCATCAGCGCGGGACGGGCACCGAGGCCAGGACGTTGTCGAGGATGCCGTCGGTGGTGACGCCCTCGATCTCGGCCTCCGGACGCAGCTGGATGCGGTGCCGCATCGTCGGCCGGGCCAGCGCCTGGACGTCGTCGGGCGTGACGAAATCTCGGCCCGAGAGCCAGGCCCACGCCCGCGACGTGGCCAGCAGCGCGGTGGCCCCGCGCGGCGAGACGCCGAGGGCAGCCGACGGCGCGGCGCGGGTCGCGCGGGCCAGCTCGACGATGTAGCTCAGGATCGCCGGGTCGACGCGGGTCGCCCGGACCGCCTGGGTGGCCGTCGCGAGATCGCCGCGCCCGGCCACCGCACGCACCCCGGCCCCGGCGAGGTCGCGCGGATCGAAGCCGGCCGCGTGCGCGGCCAGCACGCGGGTCTCCGTGTCGCGGTCGGGCAGCGGCATGGTGACCTTGAGCAGGAAGCGGTCGAGCTGGGCCTCGGGCAGCGGGTACGTGCCCTCGTACTCGACGGGGTTCTGGGTGGCGACGACCAGGAACGGCGGCCGCAGCGGGTGCGTCGTGCCGTCGATGCTGATCTGCCGCTCCTGCATGGCTTCCAGCAGCGCCGACTGCGTCTTGGGTGGCGTGCGGTTGATCTCGTCGGCCAGCAACAGGTTGGTGAACACCGGACCCTCACGGAACGCGAACCTGCTCGTGCTCGCGTCGTAGATCAACGAGCCGGTGACGTCGCCGGGCATGAGATCGGCGGTGAACTGGATCCGCGTCGTGCCGAGATCCAGCGCGGCGGCCAGGGCCCGGACGAGTAGCGTCTTCGCCGTCCCCGGGACGCCCTCGATGAGCACGTGCCCGCGGCACAGCAGCCCGACCAGCAGGCCGGTCACCGCGGCGTCCTGGCCGACCACCGCCTTGCCGACCTCGGCCCGCAACCCGGCCAGCGTGCTGCGCGGATCGTCGCTCTCGGCTCGTTCGGTCACTGGTGACCTTTCGTGTCGTCGACGGCCGCTTCGAGCGCGTCGAGGGCGGTGGCCAGCCGGACGAGCGCGGCGTCGTCGGCGGGGATCGGGCCGGCCAGCACGGTGTGGATCTCGCCCGGGCTGCGGCCGATCCGGGCCCCGAGTGCCCCCGTGACCTGCTGCGGGCTCGAGCCGCGCGGCAGGGTGAGCTGCGTCGACAGCCGAGCCAGCGTTGCGGCGCGCAAGGCCTCGGCCGCGCGGTCACGCGCCTGCGCGCGTGCATAGAGCCGGCCGTGACCCTCCACCAGTTCGGCGGCCCGCACGAGCACCGGCAGCGGCTCGAGCACCACGCCGCCCAGCCGGCGGCCGCGCCAGAGGACCAGCAGGGCGCCGACGAGCAGCAGCCAGCCGGCGGCGCGACGGACACTGTCCGGGAACAGGTCCCAGACGCTGGCCGGCCCGCTGCCCGCGGCGTCGGCGCCGGGCAGCAGCCACACGAGGGTGGACAGCGATCGGTCGGCGCTGAGCAGGTTGACGTCGAGTGCGGCCACCCCGCGCTCGTCGAGTCGGTCGTTGCGCAGCAGGTCGGCAGCGCCCATGGCCACGACCGACCCGCGTTGCACCACGGCGCCCCCGTAGCAGGCGGTGCCGCGGCCGGCGAGGTCGTAGACGCCGGCGCCCTGGAGATCGACCGTGCCGGCCGCCACCGCGCCGGCCAGCCCGCAGCCGGGGGTGTCGTCGGCGTCGACCTCGGGGTCGGGTGACGCTCCAGGGAGCAGCGCCGCAGTGGCGCGGGTGCCGGGCGCTAGGGCCACCAGCCTCCTCGCGCGGGCCAGCGAACGCAGCTGGGCGTCGGAGTAGTCGTCGGGCGACGTGACGAGGACAGCGCCGGACGTCGAGAGGGCGGTGTCGATGTCGGTGGTCCGCACCACGCGGGTGCCGTAGC
>CAZZZE010000126.1:0-7494 GCA_964658365.1 uncultured Jatrophihabitantaceae bacterium | reverse complement strand
CTCGACGCCGTGCACGCGCTCGTCGACGACTCGCCCGTTCACATCCTCGCCCAGCTCTCCCAAGAGGTGGACGAGCTCGAGCGCCAGGTCGGGCGGCCGCTGACGCTCATCGCAGAGTCCGACCTCAACGACCCGATCATGATCACGCCGGTGGCCGAGGGCGGCCGAGGCATGGACGCCCAGTGGGACGACGACGTCCACCACGCACTGCACTCGATGCTCACCGGCGAGACGCAGGGCTACTACTGCGACTTCGGCCCGATCGCCGTGCTGGCCAAGACGTTCACCAAGGCATTCTTCCACGACGGCACCTACTCGACGTTCCGCGGCCGCAACCACGGCGCGCCGATCGACCCGGCCAAGCAGCACGGCTGGCAGTTCGTGGTGTGCCTGCAGAACCACGACCAGGTCGGCAACCGCGCCGTCGGCGACCGGATGCCCGAGATCACCTCGGTCGGCCGGCTGCGGATCGGCGCCGTGCTGCTGCTGACCTCACCGTTCACCCCGATGCTCTGGATGGGTGAGGAGTGGGCAGCGTCGACCCGCTGGCCGTTCTTCACCTCCCACCCCGAGCCGGAGCTCGCGGAGGCCACCGGCAAGGGCCGCGTCGAGGAGTTCGCCTCGCACGGCTGGGACGTCTCGCAGATGATCGACCCGCAGGACCCGGACGCCTACCGCTCGGCGATCCTCGACTGGTCCGAGCCGGGCGTTGGCGCGCACCTCGACATGCTCACCCTCTACCGGCAGCTGATCGCCCTGCGGACGACCGAGGCCGACCTGCGCGACAGCGACCTGTCGCGCGTGTCCGTCGTGTTCGACGACGACGCCAAGTGGCTCATCGTGCACCGCGGCGCGTTCCGGGTACTGGCCAACCTCGGCACCAGCGAGCACCGTTTCGCCGTCACCGGCGACGTTGTGCTCTCCACCGGACCGGCGACGACCGACAGCGACGCCGTGGTCCTCGGCGCCGACGCAGCGGCGATCGTGCGGGTGCGCTGACCCGCTACGAGAGGGTCACACGGGTTCGACGTCGACGACTCGCGCCGGGAACTGCTTGGGCGGCGGCCCGAACGCCTTGCGCGCGTTCTTGACGATGCCCTTGGCCAGCGCGGCGTTGCCGAAGGCGCCGACGCCTGCGCCGACGCCGAGGGGCAGCGCGCGGCCGAACAGCAGCGCGCCCTGCCGGGTGCCGAACCGGGTGAGCAGCATGCGACCGAGTCGACCGTTGATGCCGGCGATCTGCTCCTTCGACGTCGATCGGCCGAGCACCCTCGCCCAGTGGACGTCGGACCCCGACGCCCCGGCGACGATGGCCGCGCCGCCTTCACCCACGAGCACCGACAGCACCAGCGCGCGGCGGGTCTGCGGGTCATTGACCGGCAGGTCGTGCAGCTCGGCCAGCGCCAGCACGTACATCGCCGACGCGGACACGAACGCGGTGATCTCGGCCGCCCCGGACGCGAGTGACGCGGCCGTCCCTGCACCCGGCAGTGCCGCGGCAGCTCCCGACGCGCCGCCGATGCCCATGACCGCCTGGCGGTAGCGCTTCGCGAGCTGGTTCTCGAGCTCGGCCGGCGTCATCCGCGGACTGTTCTCGCGCGCCCGGTTCAGGTAACTGATGACCGCCGGTCGCTGCACCGCCAGTGCCTTGTCCAGCGCCGAGTCGAGCGTGTGCTCGATGCGCGAGGGCAGCGGGATCTGCGGCAGGAAACGCCGCTTGGCCATGGAAACCTCCGAGGTGATCGGTCACAGGCACGTACCCACATTCGCGCGGTGCTTGGATGGTGCGATGCGCGCGCTGCTGCCGGGGCCCGTCGATGATGTCGACATCCATGCCTACTATGCCGCCGGCTGGTTGGACCGCGGCGGGGTGCGGGTCAACTTCGTCTCGGCCGCCGACGGCGCCGTGCACGCCGGCGGGCTCTCCCGCGGGCTGCAGACGGCCGGCGACAACGCGGTGTTCGCCGCGCTGCGCAACCTCGCCGACGTCGTGCACGTCGGCGCCGGGACGGCGGTGGCCGAGGGGTACGGGCCGATCGCGCCCAGCGCTGAGCGCAAGGCGATCCGCCGCTCGTTCGGGCTGCGCGAGTTCCTGCCGGTGGCCGTGCAGAGCCGCTCGCTGCGACTCGATCCCGGCGACCACCTGTTCACCGACGCGCTGCCCGAGGCACGCACGTTGATCCTCACGTGTGCCGCTGCCGATCCCGAGCAGCGCCGCCTGCTCAAGCCGGTGGCCGAACTCGTCGATTGCGGTGACGAGACCGTCGACGCGGTGCTGGTGCGCCAGGCCCTCGAGGAGCGCGGGTTCACCCGCATCCTGTCCGAGGGCGGCCCGAGCGTGTTCGCCGACCTCGCCCGCAACGGTGTCGTCGACGAGTTGTGCCTGTCGATCACACCGATGCTCGGCGGCCCGGGCCCCGGCCGCATCAGCGCGGGCAAGGAATGGCCGACGGCGCTGCCACTGACGCTCGTCGGCCTGCTCGAGGAGGACGGTTCGCTGTTCTGCCGCTACCGCACGGATTCCGCGGAGCGACTTACTCGCTGACCGGCAGGTAATGCGCGCGCAGCGGCTCGAAGCCGTTGAACCATACCGAGGAGTATGTCGTGGTGTACGCGCCGGTCGAGAGCAGGTCGACGTGGCCGCCCACCTGCAGGTCGGCGGGCAGCGGGTATGGCTCGCGCTCGTACAGGACGTCGAGGGAGTCGCACGTGGGGCCGGCCACCACGGCGGGTTCGAGCGGGCCGGACGTCCCGGGGCAGCGCATCCGGTACCGGATCGCCTCCTCCTGCGTCTCGACGAGGCCGTTGAACATGCCGATGTCGAGATAGACCCATCGACGCCCGTCGTCGGACCCCTTCGCGGTCGACAGCACGACCTCGCTGCGGATCAGCCCTGCGTCGCCGACGAGGTAGCGCCCGGGCTCGACCATGGTCTGCAGCCCGTGATCGCGGCCCAGGCAGGTCTCGAGGGCGGTGTCGATGGCGACGCCGTACACCTCGACCGGTGCGGTGCCGTGGAAGTGCGTGCTGGGCAGGCCGCCGCCGAGGTTGACGGACGTCAGCCGATGCCCGCTCGCGGCGAGCAGCTCCGACAGCGCCGCGACCGCCGACAGCGGCGCCTCCCAGGCGCGCGGGTCGCGCTGCTGCGAGCCGACGTGGAACGACACCCCGACCGTCAGGCCGGCGTCGAGGGCCGTCAGGAGCTGGTCGGCGACCTCGTCGGTGCTCGCACCGAACTTGCGCGACAGCGGCCAGTCCGCCCCGTCGCCGTCGCTGGCCAACCGCGCCGTGACCATCGCGCCGGGTGCCTGGCGGATCACTTTCGCCAGCTCGAGGTCGGAGTCGACGGCGAAGGTCTGCACGCCTCGCTCGTAGGCGGCGGCAATGTCGCGCTCCTTCTTCACCGTGTTGCCGTACGACAGGCGTCCCGGCGCGATGCCCAGCCCGAGGCACAGGTCGATCTCGCCGAGGCTGGCGACGTCGAAGCTGCTGCCCAGGTCGGCCAGCAGGCGCACGATCGCGGCGTCGGGATTGGCCTTCACCGCGTAGAAGACGTCTGCGGTGGGCAGGGCCCGGCGTAGCCGCAGGTAGCGGTCGCGGACGATGTCGAGGTCGAGGACCAGGAACGGTGTCTCGAGCTGCGGGTTCTCGGCCAGGAACGCGTCGATGCGGGCGGTCGAGGGGTACGTCGCACCCGTGACCAGCTCGGTGGCGGCTGCGTCGCTCAGGGTCAGGGACACTGCAGGGCCTCTTCCAGCTCGATGATGTAGCAGCGAGACGGTAACCGTCGTGGCGCCAGTGCCACGGGCCGGGCTCAGCAAACGCCGGCCGACTAGGTCTGGCCAGTTCTACCGCAGGGAACAGTCCTCGCCGCCCACCACGCCGAAGATCGGCGCCTCAGCCATGGCGCGGCGGACAGCGTGGCTGTGCTTGCCCGCGCCCGCTTCCCGCGGGCAGAAATTGTCAGACCCTACGGGTTGACTCGAACTCATGGACGTGATGGTGGGTGCGCAGTCGGTGACGTTGTCGCCGGTGCGTCCCGCCGCGTTGTCCGCCGCTGAACGAATCGACACCCTGGAGGGATTGGCTCGATTGCGAGCCTGGGCCGACGCGCAGGAGCAGCACCTGTTGGCAGCGATGGCCGGGCCGGGTGACCCGCCCCGCTCGCTGGGTGACCCGGTCGCGGTGGAGAAGCAGTACGTGCGCGAGGAGATCGCCTGTGTGCTGCGGCTGGCGCCGAGCACGGTGAACGCCCGGCTGCACCTGGCCGGTGAGTTGGTGCGCCGGCTGCCGGACACGCTGGCCGCGCTCGAGCGCGGGGTGATCGAGCTGGCCTATGCGCGGTGCCTGGGCGAGGCCGTGAATGCGCTGCCCGATGCTGCGGCGATGCTTGTCGAGAAGCAGGTGCTCCCGGCCGCGGGCGGGCAGACGTTGCGCGCGTTCCGGGAGTCGGTGGCCCGCGCGGTGCTCGCGGTCGACCCCCGCACCGCCGAACAGCAGCACACCGACGCCCTGCAGGAGCGTCGGGTCGAGGCCCGGATGTCACTCCACGGGATGGGCTCGGTACACGCCGAACTGCCCGCCGACGCCGTGACCGCGATCATGACCCGGGTCCAGGCCGCCGCCGACGCCGCGACCACCCCGGATGACGGGCGAACTGCCGATCAACGGCGCGCGGATGCGTTCGTCGCGCTGGTCCTGGGCCAGGATCCGGCCTCGGCGGCCAGCTGGCAGGGCCGGCGCCCCACGGTGCAGGTCAGCGTGGCGCTGTCCACGCTGCTCAACCTCGACGACGCGCCCGGTGAGCTGGACGGCTACGGCCCCGTACCCGCCCAGCTGGCCCGGCGGATGGCCGCCGACCCGAGCGGCACGTGGCGGCGACTGGTCACCGACCCACTCGGCGGGGTCATCGACGCCGGCCGGCAGGCCTACGAACCGCCGCAGGGTCTGGCCGAACACGTCATAGCCCGGGATCGGATCTGCCGCTTCCCGGGCTGCCGCCGGCAAGCCCGCCGTTGCGACATCGATCATCAGACCGCCTGGGACGACCACGGCAAAACCGACGCCTGCAATCTGGAATGCCTCTGCTCACGACACCACCACCTCAAACACGAGGCAGGCTGGACCGTCCGCGGCGATCCGGACGGCCACCTGACGTGGACCACCCCCACCGGCCACACCTACCTCGACCCACCAGGCCGACATCCGATCGATTCCACGATGACAGCGAGCGTCGTCGACGACTGCCCCTTCTAGGGATCATCGACGCAGCCCGACGCACCGGTATGGCCTCGTCCGGGCCCACCGATGGAACACTGAGCCGATGAAGCTGCCCGTCATGCCGCCGGTCGCGCCGATGCTGGCCAAGTCGGTCCCCACCATCCCGCCCGGCGCGTCCTATGAGCCGAAGTGGGACGGATTCAGATCGCTGATCTTCCGGGACGGCGACGAGGTCGAGTTCGGCAGCCGCAACGAGAAGCCAATGACCCGCTACTTTCCCGAACTCGTCGAGGCCGTCAAGGCCGAGCTGCCCGACCGGTGCGTCCTGGACGGCGAGATCGTCATCGCCACCGACAATGGGCTGGACTTCGAGGCCCTGCAACAACGAGTCCACCCCGCCGTCTCGCGGGTGACGATGCTGAGTGAGAAGACCCCCGCCTCGTTCATCGCCTTCGACCTGCTCGCCCTCGGCGACGACGACTTCACCGGACGTCCGTTCAGCGAGCGCCGTGCCGCCCTCGAGGACGCCCTGGCCGACGCGCAGGCGCCGATTCACCTCACCCCGACCACCACCGATCTGGACGTCGCGAACCGCTGGTTCGTCGAACTCGAGGGCGCGCACCTCGACGGCGTGATCGCCAAGCCGCTCACCGGCACCTACCAGCCCGACAAGCGCGTCATGTTCAAGATCAAGCACGTCCGCACGGCCGACTGCGTGCTGGCCGGTTTCCGCTGGCACAAGACCTCCACCGAGGCCCAGCCTCTGGTCGGGTCGCTGCTCCTGGGCCTGTTCAACGACGACCAGAAGTTGCAGCACGTCGGGGTCGTCGGCGCGTTCACCGCCAAGCGCCGCGCCGAACTCGTCGACGAACTCGAACCGCTGCTGGTCAACGAGGGCGACAACCACCCCTGGCAGGAGTGGGCCAGCGCCGACGCCCACGAGAGCCAGCGGCTACCCGGCAACGTCAGCCGCTGGAACGCCACGAAGGACCTGTCGTTCGTGCCGCTGCGCCCCGAGCGGGTGCTCGAGGTCAAGTACGAGCACATGGAAGGCACCCGCTTCCGGCACCTGGCGCACTTCGTGCGCTGGCGCGACGACCGCACACCGGAGTCCTGCACGTATGAGCAGCTCGAACAACCCCTGACCTACGCCCTCGACGACATCGTCCCCGGACTCGGAAGTGCAGCCGCGACGTGAAGCGATAACCGGCTCTGCGGCTGATGACGCCGGTCCAGTGACTCGGTGTCCCACATTGCGTGAGAACGACGCGCCTCGCGCGTCTATATGGGTGTGATGATCCTGCCGACTGAACCTTCGTCGGATTACGCCGCGCTCCACGAGCGCTACTACCTGCCGCTCGTGCGGCTCGCAGCCCAGCTGGTCGACGATCTCGACACTGCCGAAGACGTTGTCCAGGACGTGTTTGCGGCGCTGGCCGGGCAACGGCTACCCGACGACCCGCTGCGTTACCTGCGCACGGCGGTCATCAACCGCGCGCGCTCGACGCTGCGCCGACGCCGCACAGCCCGCACCTTCCTGCGCAGTGCTGACGCGGTCGAAGCGCTCGACGAGCCTGCCGACGCGCCACTGCTCCGCACCGAATTCGGCCAGCGGCTTCTCGCTGTGGTCGACACCCTGCCGCTGCGCCAGCGAGAGGTCGTGGTCCTGCGCTACTACGAAGACCTGGTCGTCGCAGAGATCGCATCGGTGCTCGGAATTCGCGCTGGCGCAGTATCCAGCGCACTCGACCGCGCCCTGAAAACCCTCAACAGCCGTCTCGGAGCCAACCATGACCAGTGAGCTGGAAGACAAGCTGCGGGCAGCGCTGCACGAGCGCGGAGCAGCCATCACCGCCGACCGACTCCGTCCCCCAGACCGCGCGCGCAAGGCCACGCCACACGATCCGGTGTGGGCGATCAGCGCGCTGGTGAAGCCTGACCGGCGACCCCGATCGATGGGAGCACGTCTCGCGCCGATCCTGGCCGCGGCCGCTGTCGTGGCCATCATTGTGACTCTCGCGCTTGTCGTCAGCGGCGGTTCGGGTCCTAGCCAGCCAGCCGGCGGTCAGTCGAGTGCGTTAGCCGGTGTTCTAGGCCGCGGCTGGGTTCTCAAGACGGTGCAGTCGCCAGACGGGAACACCACCACGATCTCTGCGTCGACCAGCGCCAGCGTCACCTTCCTCAGCACGGGCGACCGCATTGAGTTCCAGGACGGCGTGGGGGCGTTTCAAGCGGCCTACACACGGACCGCGAACGGCGATCTGCAGGTAAACG
>CAZZZE010000125.1:0-7536 GCA_964658365.1 uncultured Jatrophihabitantaceae bacterium | reverse complement strand
GCGGCCCAGCGGCCGGCGCTGCGCGGGAGGACGCGTCATACACCAGGGAGTCGTTCGTCGGGTCGACAGCCGGCAGCGGCCCGTCGGCGGCCGGAACCTCCGGGTCCCCGTGCAGGAACTCGATCTGGCTCATGAAAGGGTGCGCATGATCAGACGCGCGGAGCCTTGATCACGTAACCGGCACCGCGGATGGTGTGGATGAGCTTCGGCTCGACGCTGTCGACCTTCTTGCGCAGGTAGCCGATGTAGAGCTCGACGATGTTGGACTGGCCCTGGAAGTCGTACTTCCACACCCGGTCGAGGATCTGGGTCTTGGACAGCACGACCCGCTCGTTGCGCATCAGGTAGCGCAGCAGCTCGAACTCGGTGGCGGTCAGGTGCACCTCTTCGCCGGCGCGGGTGACCTCGTGGCTGCTCTCGTCCAGCTCGAGGTCGGCGACCTTCAGCAGGCCCTCGCGCCCGGTCTCGGGCGTCGAGCGGCGCAGCACGGCGTGCACGCGGGCGAGCAGTTCCTCGATGCTGAACGGCTTGATGACGTAGTCGTCGGCACCGGCGCGCAGGCCGACGATCCGGTCGCTGGCCGCGTCGCGGGCGGTGAGGAAGATGACCGGCACCTGCGAGCCGGCGGCGCGCAGGTTCTGCAGCACGCCCAGCCCGTCCAGGCCCGGCATCATGACGTCCAGGACGATCAGGTCGGGGTCGGTCTCGGCCACGCGGGCCAGGGCGGACGTCCCGCTGTCGGCGGTCACCGTCTCGAAGCCGTCGAAGCGCAGGGCCGACGACACGAGGTGCGTGACGTTGTCCTCGTCGTCGACGACCAGGACCCGCCGCTTGGTGTTCGTCGATGCCACGGTGGCTGCGCTCATCTCGGTCTCCTCGGTGCATTCATGGGACAGGCTGTGCTCATCCTGAGTGCAACGCCTGGGACAACCATGGGTGCTACCTGTGAGCAGCATAGGCGCTTGCGCCTTTTCACCGCGCGGACGAGTACTCCGTGACCGTGTCCTCGGACATGCCCAGGCCGATCCTGCCGTAGCCGGTGCGGACCGCTCGCGGCGCGCGGCGCCCGACGTGATGCCAGGCGGCCGGGGCGAACGCAAGCACCAGCGCGGTCAGCGCAGCGACGAGCAGCAGCACCGAGACGGTCGGCCCGCCCTTGGTGCCGTCGGCCAGGAAGTAGCAGGCGGTCGCGGCGACGGCCAACTGCAGCACCGCGAACGGCCAGCGGCGCGAGCCGTTGACGAACCAGATCATCGCGGCGACGAGCAGCACGAACAGCACCGCCGTGATGCAGCCGGCGATCGTCTCGCCCCGCTGGCTGGACGTGATGTCCGGCGGGTGCACCGGGTGGATCAGGCCGTGCCCGAGGAAGAGGACCGTGTACACGGCCAGGAAGGGCAGTGGCGCTGTGCCGATCGAGACGGCACCGGTGACCACACCGGGCGTGGGGCGGTCGTCGTCGTCCACCGGGGGTCCCCTTCGTAGGCTCGCGTCAGGCCACAGCACGCCGCCACCGAACGCCACGCGCTGGCCGAGACCTTACGCGGCGTCGGAGCCGACCTCTCGCTGTAGCGGGCTCACCGCACGGGCAGTCCGTGCGCGCGCAGGTCGTCCTTCACCTCGCCGACCGTGCAGTCGCCGAAGTGGAAGACGCTCGCGGCCAGCACCGCGTCGGCGCCGGCCTGCAGCGCAGGTGCGAAGTGCGCGACGGCGCCGGCCCCGCCGCTGGCGATCACCGGCACCTGGACGACTGCGCGCACCAGGCTGATGAGTTCGAGGTCGAAGCCGTCCTTGGTGCCGTCGGCGTCCATCGAGTTGAGCAGGATCTCCCCCGCCCCCAGCTCGGCCGCGCGCCGCACCCACTCGAGCGCGTCGAGGCCGGTGCCGCGCCGGCCGCCGTGCGTGGTCACCTCGAACCCGCTCGCCGTGGGCTTCCCACCGGACGGCACGCGGCGGGCGTCGGCCGAGAGCACGAGCACCTGGTTGCCGAAGCGCTGGGCGATCTCGGCGATCAGGTCGGGCCGGGCGATGGCGGCGGTGTTGACGCCCACCTTGTCGGCCCCGGCGCGCAGCAGCGCGTCGACGTCGTCGACGCTACGCACTCCCCCGCCGACCGTGAGCGGGATGAACACCTCGTCCGCGGTGCGCCGCACGACGTCGTAGGTGGTCTCGCGGCCCGCCGAGGATGCCGTGATGTCGAGGAACGTCAGCTCGTCGGCGCCCTGCGCGTCATAGCGGCGGGCCAGCTCCACCGGGTCGCCGGCGTCGCGCAGTCCCGCGAAGTTGACGCCCTTGACCACGCGCCCCGAGTCGACGTCCAGGCACGGGATGACACGCACGGCGAGCGACACCCGGACAGTCTGTCAAAATCTCCGACCTGCGATTCTCCGGGCCACGAACCGGGCATAACGCTGCATCAGCCGCACAAAGGAGCGCAGCGTGGACCTCGTCGACGACAACGAGCGGATGACCCGCGACGACAAGCGGGCGGTGTTCGCAGCCACGCTGGGCTGGACGATGGACGCGTTCGACTACTTCGTCGTCGTGCTCGTCTACGCCGACGTCGCCAAGGACTTCGGCGTGTCCCTGGAGCGGATGGCGTTCCTGACCACGGTCACGCTGCTCATGCGCCCGGTGGGCGCGGCGATCTTCGGCATCTGGGCCGACAAGGCCGGCCGCAAGAAGGTGCTGATGATCGACGTCGGCTTCTACTCCGTCGTCGGCTTCCTGTGCGCGTTCGCCCCGAACTACACCTGGCTGCTGGTCCTGCGGCTGCTCTACGGCGTCGGCATGGGTGGCGAGTGGGGTCTGGGCTCGTCGCTGGCCATGGAGAAGGTGCCGCCGAAGAAGCGCGGCCTGGTGTCGGGGATCCTGCAGCAGGGCTACGCGATCGGCTACCTGCTCGCCGCCGCGGCGTACCTGGCCATCTCGAACCTCACCAGCTGGGGCTGGCGTGGGCTGTTCGCGCTGTCGGTGCTGCCGGCTCTGCTGTCGCTGTTCGTCCGCTCGCGGGTCACCGAGTCCGAGGCGTGGGAGGAGACCAAGGCCAACACCGAGCGCAACAAGGTGACGATCCGCGAGATCCTGGCCAAGCCCGCGGTGCTGCGTCGCCTCGTCTACCTCGTCGCGCTGATGACGGCGTTCAACTGGATGAGCCACGGCACCCAGGACGTCTACCCGACCTACCTCAAGGAGGGGCTGCACTTCGCCCCGAACACCGCGCTGTACATCGCGATGCTCTACAACGTCGGCGCGCTGATCGGCGGCATCCTCATGGGCGCGGCGTCGGAGAAGTACGGCCGCCGCGCGGTCGTGGTCTTCTGCGCGGTGCTGGGGCTGCCGATCCTGCCGCTGTTCGCCGCGTCGAGCACGCTCGGGCTCGTCTGCCTCGGCTCGTTCCTGATGCAGTTCGTCGTCCAGGGCGCGTGGGGCGTCATCCCCGCGCACCTCACCGAGCTGTCGCCGGCCGAGATCCGCGGCTTCTACCCCGGTGTCACCTACCAGCTCGGCAACTGCCTGGCCGCGTTCAACCTGCCGATCCAGGAGCGGCTGGCCGACTCGCACTCCTACACCTTCGCGCTCAGCGCCACGCTGATCCCGGTGTTCGTCGCGGTCGCCGTGCTGGCCGCGCTCGGCAAGGAGGCCCGCGGCGGGCGGTTGTCGCGCGGTGAGAAGGAGCTCGCGAGCGTCTGATCAACGACGGGCGCTACGCGCTCTACCCGCTGTGGTTCCTCGGCGCGGCGCAGGTCCTGATCATCGGCCGCAACTACCGGCTCGCCGGCTACCAGGTCGGCTTCGGGCTGCTTCCCTACGAGGTCGTGCCCTGGCTGCGCCCGGCGAGCATGCTGGCGGCCCTGGTCGTCGCCGGGGCGTTCGTCCGGCTGCGGCTGCGTTCCGGCACCCGGCCGCCCGCGCTGCTGCTGGCCCCCTACGTCGCGGCGTTCCTGTGGCTCGGTCTCGCGCCCAGCCCGGTGTGGACGATCCTGCTGCTAGCCCCGTTCCACGCGCTGCAGTACCTGGCCGTCGGGCACCGCGCCGAACTGGCCGTCGCGGCCGACCGGCCCGGGACGCACGGCACCACTTGGTGGCTCAACGTGTTCGTCGGCGGCGCGTGCGGCGGTCTGCTGATTTCGCGCTGGGTGCCGCAGCTGCTGGACCCACACGTCCATCGCATCGGACCGCTGCTGTTCGCCGCTGCGTTCTTCGTCTTCCTGAACCTGCACCACTACCTGATCGACGCGGTGATCTGGCGCTCGTCCGGCGAGCTCGTCCGTGCCGTGGTGCGCCGGCCCGCGCCGGCTGTGCCCGTCGTGGCCGCTGAACCCGTCGGTCAGTTCGTGATGGCCAGCCCGACGGCCAGCAGGATGGCGAACGCCAGCGTCAGCTGACCGGTCGCCTTCAGCGTCGGCACGAGCGCCGGCCCGGCGGCCCCGGTGTGCACCGGGCTGACCGCGCCGAGGGCCAGGGGCGCCGCCGCCAGCGCGATGAACGGCGGACCGTGGTCGCGCGCGGCCAGGACGACGACGAACGCGAACGGTGCGATCACGAGCGCCTCGTACAGCAACCGGGTGCGGTGGTCGCCGAGCACGACGGCCAGCGTGCGCTTGCGGGCGCGGATGTCGCCGGGGATGTCGCGCAGGTTGTTGGCCACCAACAGGGCGCAGGCCAGCAGTCCGACGGGAACGGCCACGAGCACGCCCGTCACCGTGACCCGCTCGGTCTGCACGTAAGCCGTGCCGCCGACCGCGATCAGGCCGAAGAACACGAACACCGAGACCTCGCCCAGCGCACGGTAGCCGTAGGGCTTCGCGCCGCCGGTGTAACCCCAGGCCGCCGCGACCGCGATCGCACCGACCGCGATGAGCCACCAGCTCGACAGCGCCGAGAGCACCAGGCCGGCGACTCCGGCGACCGCGAAGCAGACCAGCGCCGCGGCAAGCACGGTCCGCGGCCGCGCGGCGCCCGACCCGACGAGGCGTAACGGCCCGACGCGCTCGGCGTCGGTGCCGCGGATGCCGTCGCTGTAGTCGTTGGCGAAGTTGACGCCGATCTGCAGGGCCAGCGAGACGGCGAGTGCGAGCACCGCGCGGGGCCAGACGACTCCCCCGTCGTGCGCGGCCACACCGGTGCCGGCGACGACCGGCGCCACCGCGATGAACAGGGTCCGCGGCCGGGCGCCCTCGAGCCACTCGCCGAGGGTGGCCATCAGCGCGGTCCGTCGAGCATTCGGTCGAACACTGCTTCGACCACGGTCAGCGCACCGCGACGAGCGCCTCGGGCAGCGTGAACGCTCCGGCGTAGAGCGCCTTGCCCACGATCGCGCCCTCGACGCTGCCGAGTCCGGCGATGGCCCGCAGGTCGTCGAGCGACGACACTCCCCCGCTGGCCACGACGGCCGCGTTGGTGCGCGCGCAGACGTCGCGCAGCAACTGCAGGTTCGGACCGGTGAGCGTGCCGTCCCGATGCACATCGGTGACGACGTAGCGGGTGCAGCCGTCGGCGTCGAGGCGGGCCAGCGTCTCCCAGATGTCGCCGCCCTCCTGCGTCCACCCGCGGGCGGCGAGCGTGGTGCCGCGGACGTCGAGGCCGACGGCGATCTTGTCGCCGTGCTTGGCGATGGCGTCGCGGACCCAGTCGGGTGACTCGAGCGCGGCGGTGCCGAGGTTGACGCGAGCTGCGCCGGTGGCCAGCGCAGCGTCGAGCGAGGCGTCGTCGCGGATGCCGCCGGACAGCTCGACCGCGACGTCGAGTTGCGTGACAACCTTGGCGAGCAGGTCGCGGTTGTCACCGCGGCCGAAGGCGGCGTCGAGGTCGACGAGGTGAATCCATTCGGCGCCGTCACGCTGCCAGGCCAGCGCCGCGTCGAGCGGATCGCCGTAGGACGTCTCGGTGCCTGCCTCGCCCTGGACGAGGCGGACGGCGGCACCGGCCGCGACGTCGACGGCGGGCAGCAGGATCAGCGGGCTCATTCAACGGCTCCGATCGAGGACGAGATAGACGGGCGCGGCGATGACGCACACGAGCGCAGCACCCAGCGTGGCCGACCACGAGCGTGTCACCACGAACACGGTCAGCAGGACGACGAGGGCAAGCACGCCCAGCAGGCCGAACCGCTCGCGCTCACGCGATCCCGGGCGGTGCTGCCACAGCCGCACGCGGCGCCACAGCAGGCGTCGGCGTTCGGCGCGCCGGCGACGCTCGTCGCTGCGGGCCCGGCCGGTGCTGGACGCCTGGGCCCGGGCGGTGGCGGCGGCCTCGCGTTCGGCCCGCGCGGTCTGCCGCGCCTTGCTCACTAAGCTGCCCTCCGCCGGTGCTGCCGATCCGGGACAGCATCTCACGCGTGCCGGGGCCGCCGGCGGCGTCCGCCGACGAGGCGACGTCGCGGCCGGGCTCACGGAGCCGGCGCTGACCAACATCGGCATCGTGCTGCCTGAGCCGCGCGAAGAGCGCGGGGCACGCTACGCGACCGAAGTGCGTTTGATCTTGTCGCGGTTTGGTGTCGGGTCGGGTCTGCCCGCAAGCGGTTCCTAGCCGCCACGACGTGCAAGTGGGATCGTGTGCGCCATGACGGCGAACCGGTCAGCGCCGTGGGCGCGGATCGTTCCGGTGCTCGCCGTTGACGATGTGCAAGTTGCGGCCACGTGGTACGTCAGCGTCCTGGGGTTGGTCGAGCACGTACGCGTCGGTAAGGGCCACCGGGTTCAGCTTGGCTTCGATGGTGAGCGGGCCGAGCTGATCGTGCGTGAACTCGGGGTCGACGAGCGGGCGTCGGACCCATCGGGTCAGGTGATGGTCCGGGTCGACGATGTGGACCGTGTCCTCGAGGCTGCACGTCTTTCCGGTGCGGATGCCGGTGACGCTGCGCGTGATCAGCCCTATGGCGAGCGACAGGCCGGTTTCGTCGACCCGTTCGGTCACAGGTGGGTAGTGACCCAGACGCTGAGAGATGTCGATCCACGAGAATGGGGCGGCGAGACGGTCGTGTCGCGCCGCTGACCTGTACGGCCGTCAGTAGGAGCCCGCACGCGGCACGAGAGCGCGGTCGTCAGCAGTCCTTCTCAAGATGGCTGACAAGCCAGCGCTTACCGACTCGGGTAAGCGTCAGTTGTGCGGTCCCGGACCGGAGCGGTGCTTGGAACGTTGCCCGCCCTTTCGTGGCTGAAACCTCTTTCCAGCCGATAGCGGGGTAGCCCAACCCGACGACCCCGGAACCACCGCGTCCTCCGAAGTACGGCCGCGGGCCGTGAGTAAGAACCGCGCGTAGCGCATCGACTGGGCTCGGCTGCGCGACGATCCCGGTTCGGCTCGCCAGTCGAGCTATGTGCTGTACGTCGGCGTTGTACTCCGAGTTCAGTCCGCAGTTTCCCTCTGGGGCGCCGGAGACGGCTGCACCCCCGGACTCAGCGGAATAGGTACCGGGCGCCAGCGTCGTGGGTCCGCCGCCCGATCCAGCGCCGCAGGCCGCGAGAACCGCGCAGGACGCGCCGACCGCGACAAGAACGACAGGGAACCTGGTCCGCATGATCAGAGCGTCGC
>CAZZZE010000124.1:0-7547 GCA_964658365.1 uncultured Jatrophihabitantaceae bacterium | reverse complement strand
CTGTGGCAGGAGGCCGGCCTGCCCGACGGCGTGTTCAACGTCGTCAACGGCGACGTCGAGGCCGTCGACGCCCTGCTCGACCATCCCGACGTCGCGGCGGTGTCGTTCGTCGGTTCGACGCCGATCGCGCGCTACATCCACGAGCGGGCCTCGGCCAACGGCAAGCGGGTGCAGGCACTGGGCGGGGCGAAGAACCACGCCATCGTCATGCCTGACGCCGACCCGTCGTTCGCGGCCGAGCACCTCGCCGCGGCCGCGTTCGGCTCGGCGGGCGAACGCTGCATGGCCATCTCGGCCGCGGTGGCCGTCGGAGCAGCCGGCGACGCGCTGGTCAAGGAGGTCGTGGCACAGGCCGAGGCTGTGCGCGTCGGGCCGGGCAACGCGGGCAGCAGCGACATGGGCCCGGTCATCACCGCGGCCTCGCGCGACCGCATCGTCGGGCTCATCCAATCCGGCGCCGACCAGGGCGCGACGCTCGCCGTCGACGGGCGCGGGCTCGTCGTGCCCGAGCACGAGGACGGCTTCTGGGTCGGCCCGACGGTCATCGACCACGTGCAACCCGGGATGGACGTGTACACCGAGGAGATCTTCGGCCCGGTGCTCACCGTCCTGCGGGCGGGCACGGTCGAGGAGGCGATCGCGCTGATCAACAGCAACCCGTACGGCAACGGCACTGCGATCTTCACCAGCAGCGGCGAGACCGCGCGTACGTTTCAGCGCGGTGTGCACGTCGGCATGATCGGCATCAACGTGCCGATCCCCGTCCCGATGGCGTACTACTCCTTCGGCGGCTGGAAGGACTCGCTGTTCGGCGACAAGCACGTGCACGGTCCGGAGGGCGTGTCGTTCTACACCCGGGCCAAGGTCGTCACGTCGCGCTGGCCGCACGTCGAGATGCCGAGCGGCGCGAGCCTGCAGTTCCCGACCATGACCTGACGCCCGTCAGCCGTCGCAGCTCAGGAGACGGCGGCGAGCTCGAACCAGATCTGCTTGCCGGCCTGCCCGGGCTTGGTCGCGACCCCCCAGGCGAGGGCGATGGCTGCCACGATGGTCAACCCGCGCCCGCTCGTCGCCGCCACGTCGGTGATCCACGGCTGCGGCGGCAGCGGTGGACCGCAGTCGGCCACCACGACGTGCAACCGGGCTCCGGTCACCTGCAGCGACACGGTGGCCGGCAACGCCCCGTGCCGGATGACGTTGGTGACGAGCTCACTGACCAGCAGCACGGCGTCGTCGCGGCTGCCGGGCGATCGCGTGGCCAGGTACTCGGCGACGAATGCCCGGGCGCGCGCCGGCTCGTTCACCGAGTCGCGCAGTTCGAGGCGCGCGTCAGCGTCAGGCTTCGTTCGAGGCAGCATCGACGGCTCCCTCGGTGGTCGCGTGGATGGCGAACCGCTGATCGAGACCGGTGATCTCGAGCAGCTTGACGAGGCGACGCTCGGGACACACGAGCGCGACGGAGGCGTCGAGGTCGACGGCCTTGCGCTGGACCTCGTCGAGTGCCCGCAGTCCGGAGGAATCGAGGAACGTCACGCCCGACAGATCGATGATCATCAGTCCGGCGCAGCGGTGCAAGATCTCCTCGGCCGCCGTCTGCAGGCCGTCGGCGGTGCTGAGGTCGACGTCGCCGCTGACGTGCAGCACGGGTACTTTACGGGTGGACTCTTCAGCCCTGAGCTCCACGCAGGTACCCCCAACCGACGGGCGGCGTGTCCGCGTCGGTTGCCGGTGCGCAACCTGGGGCGTAGCCGCTCTCGTCCGTCAGCATGGCACACTCGCCTTAACCGCGGGTTCACCTAACGAGGAGTTCGCATGGCAGTGGCGCGCGATGACCTGGACCAACGAGAACGAGCGCGCGCATTCGCCGACCTGCTGCGGCGACGCGGGGCAGAGATCCTGCACGTCTGGGTCCGCCTGCAGAACGAGGGTAGCCGGGGCGCGCCGGTCGACAAGACCTCGGTGACGGCGCAGAGCGAGGCGATCCTCGAGGCCCTGGGCTCGGCCATCGCCGCGACCGGCCGGATCTACGACGCGTCGGGGCGCGAGTTCGAGCCGATCCGCAGGCTGGTCGCCGAGAGTTCCCGGCGCGGCGCGCGAGAGGGGGCGACCCCGGGCGAGATCGCACACCGCGTGCTGGCGCTGCGCGAGGCGCTGCTCGAGGTCATGCAGACCGAGTACTCCGATCCGAGCGCGCTCAACCAGGCCGCGCTGAGCTCCGGCCGGCTGGTCGACGCTCTGGCCGTGCTCACCTTCGAGACCTACGTGGGGGGCCGGGAGGAGGTCATCAGCCGCCAGACCGAGCAGCTCATCGACCTCTCGACGCCGGTCGTGCGGTTGTGGGACGGCATCGTCGCGGTGCCGCTCATCGGCACGCTCGACAGCGCCCGCGCCCAGGTCGTCATGGAGGCGCTGCTGCAGGCCATCATCGACGAGCGCGCGCAGATCGCCATCCTCGACATCACCGGGGTGCCGACCGTTGACACCCTCGTGGCGCAGCATTTGCTCAAGACGGTCACGGCCACCCGGCTGATGGGCGCCGACTGCATCATCAGCGGCATCCGCCCGCAGACGGCGCAGACCATCGTGCAGCTGGGCATCGACCTGAACCAGATCGTCACCCGGGCGACCCTGGCCGACGCGTTGGCCACCGCTATCCGGCGCGTCGAGCCCGCCGGCACCGGAGGCTGACCATGGCCCGGGTGCACGTCGTCCAGTTCGGGTCGGTACTGGTCGCCACGCTCGCCGAAGAGCTCGACGACGACTCCGCCCTCGCGATGCAGAACGACGTGTCCACCCTGGTGCTGCGTCGCCGCGCCACCGGCGTCCTGCTCGATGTATCGGCCCTCGAGATCGTCGACTCGTTCATTGCCAAGATCATCGGGGACACGGCGCGGATCGTGACCATCCTCGGCGCCGAGGTCGCGATCGTCGGCATGCGGCCGGCCGTGGCCATCACCCTGGTCGAGCTGGGCCTGTCCCTGGACGGCATCGCGACGGCGCTGTCCATCGACGCCGGGCTGGCGCTGCTCGCCCGCGCCGCACACAGCGACGGCCGCACCGACCACGCCAGAGCCGAACCGCGGCGGTGACCGCGTTCGTCGGGGAGCAGCCCGACACCCTCCCGGTGCACGAGCGCGCCGACATCGTCCTGGTCCGGCGCCGCGTACAGCACCGCGCCCAGGCGCTCGAGCTGGATCTGGTCACGCAGACCAAGATCGTCACTGCGGCCAGCGAGCTGGCCCGCAACACCCTGATCCACGGAGGAGGCGGCGAGGTCGTCATCGACGTCGTGGCCGACAACTCCGTCACCCCGCTGCGGACGGGCCTGCGGCTGGACTTCCACGACGACGGTCCGGGGATCCCCGACGTCGAGCAGGCGCTGCGCGAGGGCTGGAGCTCCGGACACGGCCTCGGCCTCGGGCTGCCCGGGTCCCGGCGTCTCGTGGCCATCTTCGAGCTCACGACGTCACCGGCCGGGACCAGGGTCGTCGTCGTCATCTGGCGTCGCCGATCATGAGCGCGCCGCAGTCCTTCGTCGACCGGGCCCAGGTCGAGGACCGCTCCCAGGTCGCCGGGGCGCGGGCCATGGTGGTACGCCAGGCCCGGCTGAGTGGCTTCGACGTCCGGCGCGTCGACTCGCTCGCACTCGTGGCGACCGAGCTCGCCGAGAACCTGTACCGCCACGCGCAGCAGGGACAGCTGATCGTGGTCCCGCCCACGCCGGGCAACGGTCGGCTGGCCCTGCTCGCGATCGACCGGGGTCCGGGGGTGGCCCGGTTCGAGGACTGCCTGGTCGACGGCTTCTCGACGGGCGGCACGATGGGCAGCGGTTTGGGTGCGGTCCGGCGCATCGCCGACGACTTCGACGCCGTCAGTGAGCCCGGCCGCGGCACCGTCGTCAGCGCCGGGTTCCACGTGCCCGGGCCACCCGCGCCCGTCCACTTCGACGTCGGCGCCGTCGGCTTTCCGGTGGCGGGCGAGACGCGCAACGGTGACGCCTTCGCGACCGCCCACCTCGGCGGTCGGATCGTCGTCATGGTGGCCGACGGACTCGGTCATGGCGACGGCGCGGCCGATGCGAGCGCGATGGCCACCGCGCTGCTGCCCGGTATCGCCGGGTGGAGCACGGGCGACGTGGTGGCCGCGCTCAGTGAGCACCTGCATGGCACCCGGGGCGCGGCGATCACCGTCGCCGCGCTGACGCTCGAGGTCGCACGTGCCGGCGGCACGCTCGAATCGTCCGGTCTGGGCAACGTCAGCATCGCCGGCGTGCGTCTCGACGGCACCACCCACCGGATCGCGACCTCGCACGGCACGGCGGGCATGGCGAGTCGCTCGAGCCCGATCGAGCAGTACACCGAGTTCCCGGCGTGGGGCCTGCTCGTCCTGCACACCGACGGGCTCGCTACCCCCTGGTCGCTGCACGGACGGACCGAGCTGTTGCGGCACCGCGCCGAGGTCGTCGCCGCGGCGCTGTGGCGCGATCATGCCCGCGACGACGACGACAGCCTCGTCGTCGTGGTGAAGGCGGCGGACGGAGTGCGGACGTGAGCGAGCCGTTCGTCCTGCTCGACCTCGCGCACGACGGCTCGGCCGACACCGGCAGCCTGCGCGCGGTGGCCCTGCGCGCGGCCCGCCTGCTCGGCTGCGACGACGTCGACTGCACCCGGGTGGCGACGTCGGTATCCGAACTGGCCCGGCTCGCCCCGGGCGGCGTGGCCGTGCGCGTGCGGTTCGCGGTGGCGACACCGCCGTCGCCGTCCGCGATGTCGACGCTGATCGTCACCTTCCGCTTCGCCGGCGCCGCCGCGGCGCTGACGCCCGCGGCGAGCAGGGCGGTCCGGCGGCTCATGGATAGCCTCGACGTCGCCGACGGCGAGCTGGTGGCGAGCCGCGGTCTGGGTCACCTGCTCACCGGGACGCAGCTGGCCCGGGTACGCGACGGCCTGCTGCGCGAGTCGTCCGCCGACACCGGTGCCCTGCTGCAGAGCATCAACGACGAGCTGGTCGCGGCCCTGGTGTCGCTGCGCGAGCGGGAAGCCGACCTCGAGCAGTTGAACTCCGAGCTCGACGAGACGAACCGGGGTATGACCGCGCTCTATGCCGAGCTGGAACGGCGCTCGGGCGAGGTGCGCGTTGCCCAGCGGGTGGTCTTCGAGGAACTGTCCGACGCGTTGCGGCCCCCGGCGCCGACGGTCGACGGTGCCGAGCTGGCGGTGAGTTACCTGCCCGCCCAGGAGAACTCACCGACCGGCGGTGATCTCTACGACTGGTTCGTGCTGCCCGACGGGAGCCTGCACATCTCGGTGATCGACGTGCTGGGTCACGGTGTGCTGGCCACCCGCGACGCGCTGCACGTCACGCACACGGTGCGCACGCTGGCCCTCGACGCCCGGCCGCTGGACCGGCTGCTCGCGCAGGCGCACCAGCTGATCACCTCGGGCGCCCAACGGGTCGTCGCGACCGCGCTCGTGGCGCAGCTGGACCCGGCCACCGGGGTGCTCCGGCTGGCCGGTGCCGGCCACCCCCCGGCGCTGCGCGTGTCGGCGAGCGGGACGGCCGAGTACCTCGAGGCGCCCGGCTTGCCGATCGGCTACGACGGCGGCGGCAGCCGGATGGTGGGGGTGACGCAGCTCGAGCCCGGGGACACCGTGCTGCTCTACACCGACGGGCTGACCGAGGTGCGTCACGACGTCGTCGAGGGGATGGCGAACCTGTCGAAGGCGGTCGTGGACTCGCGACACCTGCCGCTGTCGAACCTGGTGACGACGACCATCGCGACCTGCTCCCACGACGCGGTGTTCACCGACGACACCCTGCTGCTGGCCCTGCGCTGGCCCGGGCCTACAGCTCCAGGTTCGCACCCATGACGATGGTGCGCCCGACCGGCAGGCAGAAGCTGTCAGCCGGGTTGGCCGCGTTGTGCGACATGCCGATGAAGATCCGCTTGCGCCAGGTCTGCATCTCGTGGCTGTCGCCCCGGGTGATCGACAGCCTCGACAGGTAGTAGGTCGCGGACGCGGCGTCGAAGTCGAGTTCGACGGCCGTACCCTCGGCGCGGGCCAGTTCGGCCGGGATGTCGCGTTCGTCCTGGAAGCCGAACCGGATCTCGACGTGCACGATGCCGTCGTCGGTGTGCTTGAGCGGGTCGACGGTGATGCGCTCGTCGGGCGGCACGTGCGGCACGTCCTCGGAGATGACCGAAACCAGGACCACGTGCTCGTGCAGGACGTGGTTGAACTCGACGTTGGCCCGCAGCGCGAGCGGCGTCGTGTCCTTCGACGGGTGCGGGAACACCGCGGTGCCCGGCACCCGCGTGAGCTGCTGGGTGTGTACCTCGTCGACGAAGTCCTGCAGCGGGCCCTCCATCTCCTGGCGGCGTCGGGTCACGATGCCCCGCCCCGACTGCCAGACGGTCATGATCGTGACCACGACCGCGGCGATGAGCAGCGGCAGCCAACCGCCGCTGGCCACCTTGGTGGCGTTGGCTGTGAAGTAGGCGATCTCGACGCTGCCGAAGACCACGCCGATCACGATCAGCTTCCACTTCGCCCACTTCCACACCGTGGCCGCGACGACGAGGAACAGCGTGGTAGTGATCAGGAAGGTGCCGGTCACCGCGAGGCCGTACGCGCTCGCCAACTTGCTCGACGAGCGGAACGCCAGCATCAGCACCAGCACGCTGCCGAACAGCAGCCAGTTGACCGCCGGGACGTAGATCTGGCCGCTCTCCAGCGTCGAGGTGTGTCGGATGGTGAGGTTGGGCAGGTAGCCCAGCCGCGCGGCCTGCCGCGACACCGAGTAGGCACCGGAGATCACGGCCTGCGACGCGATGACGGTGGCGGCAGTGGCGAGCACGACCAGCGGGATGCGCGCCCAGCCCGGGGCGAGCAGGTAGAACGGGTTGCCGATCTTGTCCGGGTGGGCGAGCACGAGCGCGCCCTGGCCCAGGTAGTTCAGGACCAGCGCGGGCAGCGCGACGAAGAACCAGGCCCGCCGGATCGGGGCGCGCCCGAAGTGGCCCATGTCGGCGTACAGCGCCTCGGCGCCCGTGATGGCCAGCACGATCGCGCTGAGCGCGATGAACGTGGTGAACGGGTGATCGGCGACGAAGGTGCCGACGTAGTACGGCGAGAGCGCCTTCAGGATCTGCGGGTGCTGGGCGATCTCGGGGATGCCCATGACGGCGAGCACCGTGAACCACACGACCATGACCGGGCCGAAGAACCGCCCGACGACGTGCGTACCGAAGCGCTGCGCGAGGAACAGCAGTGCGAGGATGGCGATGCCGATCGGCAGCACCGCGTCCTTCAGCCCCGGCGCGGCGATCTCCAGACCCTCGACGGCGGACAGCACCGAGATCGCCGGGGTGATCACGCTATCGCCGTAGAACAGCGACGCGCCGAGCACGCCGAGCAGCAACGCGGATGCGACCAGCTTGCGTCGGCCGCGGGTGAAGCGGCGGGCGAGCGCGGCCAGGGCCATGACGCCACCCTCGCCGTCGTTGTCGGCGCGCAGGATGAACACGACGTACTTCACCGACACGA
>CAZZZE010000123.1:0-7677 GCA_964658365.1 uncultured Jatrophihabitantaceae bacterium | reverse complement strand
GGCGGCTACGAGGTCAACGAGGTCTTCTTCGACAACGTCCGCGTGCCCGTCGAGAACCTCGTCGGCGAGGAGAACAAGGGCTGGGACTACGCGAAGTTCCTGCTCGGCAACGAGCGCACGGGTGTTGTCGCGGTGGGCCAGACCAAGGCCCGCATCCAGCGCATCAAGCGGCTGGCCGCGGCCACCACCGACAACGGCCGGCCACTGCTCGACAACCCGCTGTTCAAGGCGCGGCTGACCAAGCTCGAGGTCGAGCTCACCGCCATCGAGATGTCGGTGCTGCGCGTGCTCGACGCCGAGGGCCGCAACGGCCCCGGCAAGCCCGACCCGGTGTCCTCGGTGCTCAAGCTCAAGGGCTCCGAGCTCCAGCAGGAGGCCACCGAGCTGCTCGTCGACGTGCTCGGTCCGAACGCCGTCGCCTACCGCGAGAGCCTCGAGATGCCCGACGGGTTCGCCACCCCGCCGGAGGGTTCGCTCGATGCGTTCCCTACCTACTTCAACTGGCGCAAGGCCTCGATCTACTCCGGGTCGAACGAGGTCCAGCGCACGATCATCGCCAAAGCAATCCTGAAGTTCTGAGGACAACGACATGGAACTCGAACTCAACGACGAACAGCGGATGCTCGCCGACGCGGTGAACAGCCTGCTCGAGAAGCGCTACGACGCGAACACCCGGCTGCAGCTGCTCGAGCACGACGAGCTCGGCTGGTCGCGCGCGATGTGGAAGCAGTACGCCGACCTCGGTCTGCTCGGGCTGACCTTCGACGAGCAGTACGGCGGCGCCGGGATGGGCGTCGACGAGCTGTACGTCGTCATGGAGTCCTTCGGCAAGGCGCTGGTGCTCGAGCCGTTCGTGGCCACCGTGGTGCTCGGCGGCGCGCTCGTCGCGGCCGCCGGCACGCCCGAGCAGAAGCAGGCGATCCTGCCCGGCGTCGCCGCCGGCGAGACGCTGCTGGCCTTCGCGTTCACCGAGGCCGACTCACGCTGGTCGCTGAGCGACATCGCCACCACCGCGACCCGATCCGGCGATTCGTGGACGCTCGACGGCCAGAAGACGGCGGTGCTCGGCGGCGACGTCGCCGACCAGCTGATCGTCACCGCAAAGACGGCCGACGGCACGGTGGGCCTGTTCGTCGTCGACACGTCGGACGGGTCGGGCCTGCGGCGCGCGCCGTACCGCCAGCAGGACGGGCTGGGCGGTGCGGACGTGCTGTTCGCCGACACGCCGGCCGCCCCACTGGGTTCCGTCGCCGACGCGCTCGGGCACGTCCGGTCCGTGCTCGACATCGCCACGGCGGCTCTGTGCGCCGAGGCGGTCGGGGCCATGGAGAAGATGCTCTGGCTGACCGTCGACTACCTCAAGACGCGGGTGCAGTTCGGCCAGCCGATCTCGGTCTTCCAGGCGCTGCAGTTCCGGGCCGCCGACATGTACGTCTCCTACGAGCAGGCCAAGAGCATGGCGATGCTGGCCCGGCTCTCCCTGACCGACGACGACGCCACCGAGCGGCACCGTTCGGTGTGCGCGGCCAAGGTGCAGATCGATCAGTCCGCGCGGCACGTCGGCCAGGAGGCGATCCAGCTGCACGGCGGTATCGGTATGACGATGGAGTATCCGGTCGGGCACTACGTGAAGCGCACGGCCGTCATCGCCAAGACCTTCGCCGACACCGACCTGCTGCTCGAGGTCGTCGGCGCCGGTGGCGGGATCGTGCGCGAGAGCTGATCCGTCAGGTCGCCTGCACGACCACGGCGTAGTGGCCGATACCGACGAGGGCCTTGCCGGGCACCGCGATGTCGCCCACGTGGACACTCACGATCTCGCCGGTGACCGCGTCGAACTCGACGTCGCGCACGGTGCCCAGCTCGTCGCCGGTGGTGGTCAGCACGCGCTTCTTCACCAGGTGGTTGCGCTTGTCGAGCAGCGCCGCGATGGTCTCGTCGGCGGCCACGATCTTGCCGGCGTCGGTGATGGTGACAGCGTCCGCGCCGAAGGCGGTGATGTCGTTCCAGCGCAGGATCTCACCGGACGCGGTCTTCTTCAGCTGCAGGGCGATGAGATAGGGCCCGCGGACGTCGACCACGAAGCCGTCGATCCTGCCGACGGACTCGGCGGTGGTGGTGCTGACGACCTTGCGTCCATCGGCTTCGGTGAACGTGGTCACGAGTGACTCCCGAGTTGTCTGCGGAAGTCGTCGACGGCGGCGCCGAACCCGGCGAGGTCGTGGCCGACGAAGTCCTTCGCGCTGGCCGGGACCATCAGGTGCTGGCCGGACGCGGCCATGGTGTCGGGCAACGGGATGAGCACCTTCTGGCCCTTCGTCCCCAGCGCCTCGGACGCCTCGACCTCGTAACCGACCACGTCGCACTGGCCCCCGTACTCGCCGGTGACCTCGAGCACGACGTCGACGACCTTGCCCAGCTCGACGCCGGTGTCGGTGAGCACCTGCGAGCCCAGGACGTTGCCGCCCGAACCGCCGGTGGCCGCTGACGCGTCGAGCACGGCTTCGGCCGGCTCCAGGGAGTTCTCGTCGCGGATCATCACCGCGTCGGCGCCGAGCGCGGCGACCGACGTCCAGGACAGGCTCTGCTTCAACGGCCCGGCGAACAGCCCGCGCCCGGCGAGGGTGAAGCCGCCGACCGCGCCCCCGCCTGCGGAATACACGATGTCCTTGATCTGCGCGACGTCGTCGCCGGCGAACGTGACCACCGGCCGCTTGGTGATCTCCGACGTCCGCATCAGCCTGCTCATCGCAGCCTCTTCCGGCCGGCGGGGCGCGACGGATCGACGATGACCCCGCCGCGCCGGCGGCGGGCCTGGATGAGCAGGACGGCCGCGACGATCAGGATCACCACCACGACGACGATGATCAACCAGAGCAGCCAGGAGTCCATGGACCCTGCCTACCCGAGCCGGGACGGGTTCGAACCGTGCGGTCGGTTACTCGGCGCGGATCTCCAGGCCGGTGGGCGTCGGCGGGGGTGAGCGTGGTGTGATTCGATCGAAGCGGACGGTCGTACCGGCCGCAGCCTGGAGGTAAGGCGATGACGACCGTCGAGCAGGGCACCAGCGCGGTCCGGGGCAGCATCCTGGGCACCCGCGTGCAGCGCACCGAGGATCCCGGGTTCCTGACGACCGGCGGGGTCTACACCGAGGACCTTGTCGACGAGCGGCTCAGCGGTGCCCTGCGCGCCACCTTCGTCCGCTCGCCCGTAGCCCACGCGCGGATCAGCTCCGTCGACACTGCGGCGGCCCAGCAGGCACCGGGCGTGGTTGCCGTCTATACCGCCGGGGACCTCGACACCCCGCCACAACCGCCGGCGATGCCGTTCATCGACGCCGCTTTCATGCAGCCGTTGCTCGCCGACGGCGTTGTGCGGTTCGTGGGCCAGCCGGTCGCCGTCGTCCTGACCGACGACCGCTACGCCGGTGAGGACGCCGCCGAGCTCGTGGACGTCGACTACGAACCGCTGCCCGCACTCGTCGACCTCAAGCAGTCCCTGGCCGGCGAGCAACTGCTGTTCCCCGACGCCGGCAGCAATGTGGTCATGAACCGGTCCGTCGAGCACGCCGACGACTTCTTCGCCGACTGCAGCGTCGTGGTGAGCCAGGAGATCGTCAACCAGCGGGTGGCGGTGGCGCCCCTCGAGGTGCGCTCGGCCGCTGCCGCCTGGGGCGAGGACGGCCGGGTGACCGTGTGGGTGCCGAACCAGGGCGCCCAGGGCAGCAGAGGTGCGGTCGTGTCGATGCTCGGGCTGCCGGCCGAGCAGGTGCGCATCATCACCCCCGCGGTCGGCGGCGCGTTCGGGGCCAAGTTCGGCGCCGACCCCGAGGTCGGAGTGGTGGCGTGGGCGGCGCGGCGGGCCGGTCGTCCGGTCACCTGGGTCGAGACCCGCTCCGAGAACATGGTCGCGATGACCCACGGCCGGGGCCAGCTGCAGACCGTGACCATCGGCGGCGACGCCGACGGCACGGTGCGGGCCTACCGGCTGCACGTCATCCAGGACTGCGGGGCCTACGCCCGCATCGGCGTGGTGCTGCCGACGCTGACGCTGCTCATGGCTCCCGGCGTCTACGACATCCCGAGGCTCGAGCTCGCCTTCGACAGCGTGGTCACCACCACCACGCCGGTCGGCGCGTACCGCGGCGCGGGGCGGCCGGAGGCCACCGCGGCGATCGAGCGGGCGATGGACCTGTTCGCAGCCGAGATCGGGATGGACCCGGTGCTCGTGCGCGAGAAGAACCTGCTCGCGCCGTTCAGTGAGCCGCACATGTCCGGCGGCGGTGCGCTCTACGACTCCGGCGACTACCCGATGGCGCTGCGCAAGGCGCTCGAGGCGGCCGACTACGAAGGGCTGCGGCGCGAGCAGGCGGCCCGACGCGAGCGTGGCGACGCAGTCCAGCTCGGCATCGGGGTCAGCGTGTACGTCGAGATCACCGGCGGGGGCATGGAGTCCGGCGACCCGCACGAGAACGCGACGGTCGAGATCCACCCCGACGGCAGCGCCACCATACTCACAGGTACGTCGCCACACGGGCAGGGTCACTCCACGGTCTGGGCCATGCTGGCCAGCGAGGAGTTCGGCATCCCGATCGACAGGATCACCGTCAAGTGGGGCGACACCGACCTCATTCCCGAGGGCGGCGGCACCGGCGGTTCGCGCTCGCTGCAGCAGGGCGGTGCGGCGGTGCGCCAGGCGTCGAAGGAGCTGGTCGAGCTGTCCAAGACGCGCGCCGCCGACGTCCTCGAGGTCGACCCGGGCGATCTCGTCGTCGACCACGACGCGGCCGGCCTCACGGTGGTCGGCGCGCCGGGCACGGGCGTGTCGTTCGCGGCGCTGGCCGAGAAGGAACGGCTCTTCGTGCGCAGCGTGTTCACCGCGCCGGGCGCCACGTACCCGTTCGGTTCACACGTCGCGGTGGTCGAGGTCGACACCGAGACCGGCAAGGCGACGCTGCAGCGGCTGATCGCCCTCGACGACGCGGGCACCGTCATCAACCCGTTGCTGGCCGAGGGCCAGCGGCACGGCGGGCTGGCGCAGGGAGCGGCGCAGGCGCTGCTGGAGGAGGTGCTCTACGACCCCGACGGCAACCCGACGACCACGACGCTGGCCGACTACCCGATCGTGTCGATCACCGAGGTGCCCAGCTTCGAACTCGTCGATTCCGAGACCCCGACGACCTACAACCCGTTGGGCGCCAAGGGCATCGGCGAGGCCGGGACGATCGGTTCGACGCCGGCCGTCCAGAGTGCGGTGATCGACGCGGTGGCCCACCTGGGCGTGCGGCACATCGACATGCCGACAACATCCTTCCGGGTATGGAAAGCGATCAACGAGGTGCAGAACTGATGCAGGTCACGATCACCGTCAACGGTGAGCAGCGCGATGACGACGTCGAGCCGCGGCTGCTGCTCGCGCACTACCTGCGCGACACGCTCGGTCTGAAGGCCACCAACATCGGTTGTGACACCACCTCGTGCGGGGCCTGCACGGTGCACGTCGACGGCGAGTCGGTGAAGTCGTGCACGGTGCTCACGGTCCAGGCCGACGGCACGTCGATCACAACACTCGAGGGGCTCGCGGCCACCGCCGGCGACGATGCCGTCGACGGCCTGCACCCGATGCAGGCCGCGTTCCGCGCCGAACACGGCCTGCAGTGCGGCTTCTGCACGCCGGGCATGGTCATGGCTGCGACCGCGCTGCTCGCGGACAACCCGTCGCCGTCGGAGACCGAGATCCGCGAGGGGCTCGAGGGCAACCTGTGCCGCTGCACCGGCTACCACAACATCGTGCGGGCCGTGCAGCACGCGGCGGGCGCATGATCCCCGCGGCGTTCGACTACGTCCGAGCAGGCTCGGTCGACGAGGCGATCGCGCTGCTCGGCGAGCACGGCGAGGACGCCAAGCTGCTCGCCGGCGGCCACTCGCTGCTGCCGATGATGAAGCTGCGCTTCGCCTTCCCGTCCGTGCTCATCGACATCGGGCGCATCGCCGACGGTTCGTACGTCCGCGTCGACGGCGACGAGGTGGCGATCGGCGCGCTGACCCGGCACGCCGAGCTCGTCCGGTCCGATGTGCTGCACGCCGAGGCCCCGCTCATCGCGAAGGTGGCCGCCTACGTCGGCGACCCGCAGATCCGCCACCGGGGGACGATCGGCGGCTCGGTGGCCCACGCCGACCCGGCCGCCGACCTGCCCGCGGCCGTGCTGGCCTCGGACGCGACGATCGTCGTCCAGGGCCCGCACGGGCGTCGCTCGATCGGCGCCACCGAGTTCTTCCAGGGCTACTTCGAGACGGCCATGATGCCCGACGAGATGCTCGTCGAGCTCCGGGTGCCGCGCACGGGCCCCGACGGCGCGCACTACGAGAAGTTCACCCGGCGTGCCAACGACTGGGCGATCGTGGCCGTGGCCACCGTCGCCGGTCGGGTGGCGATGGCCAACATGGGCGGCGCCCCACTGCGGGCCGCGGCCACCGAGGCTGCGCTCGCCGACGGCGCGTCGATCGAGGACGCTGCCGCGTTGGCGGCCGAGGGCACCGCGCCGGTCGAGGACATGCACGCCGACGCCGGCTACCGCCAGCACCTGGCGCGGGTGCTCACCCGACGGGCGCTGGTCGCTGCCGCTTAGCCGGTCTCGCCGGGGAAGCGCACTCCGAGCTGGGCGCGCACGTCGTCGAGTACGCGCATGATCTGCAGGGTCTCCTCAAGCGGCAGCAGGTCGGACTCCGTGCGGCCGTGCTCCAGCAGGCGGGCGAACTCGGCGGCCTCGTAGGCCAGGCCGTGCTCGCGCGACGGCGTCTCGTAGCGGTCGAGCTCGCGGTCGTCCGGGCCGATCAGCCGCACCGTGTTCGGCTGGTAGAACCAGCCGTCGATCTCGACGCGAGCCGCGGTACCGGACACCGACGCCGCGCAGGGCGTCTTGGCCACCATCGTCGACGACAGCGTGCCGATCGCGCCGGCGGCGGAGGTGACGGCGATCGTCTCGCTCGCGTCGACCCCGGTCTCCGCGAGCGTGCCGCTGGCGTGCACGGCGGCGAAGCCGCCCAGGACGAGATGGGCGAACGACACCGGATAGATCGCGAGATCGAGCAGCGCGCCACCCGCCAGGGCCGGGTCCTTCATCCGCTGCGGGCCGTCCGGGTAGAGCTGCTGGCCGTGGTCGGCCTCGACGGTCACGACGTCGCCGAGCAGGCCCTGTTCGAGGCACTGGCGCACGACGTCGACGTGCGGCAGGAACCGCGTCCACATCGCCTCGACCACCAGCAGGCCGTGCCGACGGGCGGCGTCGATGACGTCCTGCGCCTCGGCGGCGTTGCGGGTGAACGCCTTCTCGACGAGCACCGGCTTGCCGGCGTCCAGCGCCAGCAGCGCGTGCTCGCGGTGCTCGGAGTGCGGGCTGGCGACGTACACGGCGTCGATGCCGTCGTCGGCAACGAGCTCGGCGTAGCTGCCGCATGCCCGCTCGATACCGAACTCGTCGGCGAAGGACCGCGCGCGGTCAGCCGAACGCGACCCCACGGCCACCACGCGGGAGGCCGTGGTGGCGTGCAGCGCCGCCGTCCAGTCCCGGGCGATCCCGCCGGGCGCGAGGATGCCCCAGCGGATCGCCGGGGCGTCGATGAGGTCGGGTGTGCGGGGTGCCGGTAGTGAGGTCATCACCCCATCCTCGCGCGTCCG
>CAZZZE010000122.1:0-7685 GCA_964658365.1 uncultured Jatrophihabitantaceae bacterium | reverse complement strand
CCGAGGATGGTGGTCAGCGGCCTGACCGCAGCCTGCCCGGCCGGTACCAGGCCCGGTGCGAACAGCGGCCGGGACTGCGCGAGCGTGCTCGCCTGTGCCTCGGACACCCAGCGGTCCGGGTCCGGCGCCTGCCAGGCCGGCACCGCGCGGTTGGCGGCCGTGAGCGACGGCCAGCCGAACGGCGCCAGGCCGCGCTCGAGGCGCAGGCGCGCCGCGTCGGCCGGCGTGGTGAGCGCGTCCACCAGTCCCTGCTCGTCACCGGAGTAGCTGGTGCCCTGCCAGGTGTCGTCCACCGGCAGGCCGACGAGCTCGAACGGCTTCCAGTCCGCGGCCAACGCGTCGCGCACCGTCTCGCCGCGCACCGCGGTCACCGAACCACCGGACACCACGAACTGCCGGATGCCGCTCGCCCGGATCCGCAGCGTGGTCGGGCCACCCGGCACGGCGCTGGTCAGCGCGCACAGGGTCGCGGCGCTCGGCACATCGACGAAGCCGGCGAGCACCGCCGTCGCCGTGGCACTGTCCGGGGTCAGGTCCACCTCGAGGGTGCTCACCGGCTCGGGCAGCAGCGAGGAGACGAACTGCTCACCGGGTGAGTCGGACACCTCCAGCGGCGTGAGCACCGCGCGTGAGGCGCGACGCCACACGGTGAACGCTCGATCGGGGACCCCGATCGTCGGGTTGACCAGCCAACGCAGCTGCACCACCGGCGCAGCCTTGACGTCCTCGTGCCGCTGGCGGGCGAGCGCCACCCAGTCGATCGCGGCGATGCTGGCGTGGAACAGGTACGGGTCGTAGATGCGATCGTTCATGGCGCGCTGTCCTCCCAGGGTGCGCCGGCCAGCCCGATGCGCGCGATGACGGCCGACTGCGCGCTCGAGCCCACGGCCAGCGGGTCGGCGTCACGACCGAGCGCGAGCACCAGGGTCGTGCCCCGCTGGCCCGGGGTCAGCAGCACGACGCCGCGCTGCAGGCCGGGCGCCGCGACGATCGACGCGACCCCGGCGGTGGAGCCGGGATCGCGCAGCGGCCGCACGTACTCGGTCACCACGTCACGCCACGCCAGTCCGCTCGGGTCGCGCGGGTCGTCGGTCGACACCTGCGTCGGGACCGGATGGCTGCGCCACAGCGGTTCAGCGGCTTCGAAGACTACGGCGATCGGCTGCGGCGTCACATCGTCGGACCAGAGCACCTGGACGCCGGGCAGGCGCGGCACGCTCGGCCGGTCGAGGCCGGCGGCGGCGAAGGCGGTGTCGACGGCGTCACCGGTAGGGCGCACGGGCAGCGCCAGCAGCGCGGCGACCGACGCACCCGGCGGGACTGCGCGGTGCCGAACCCGCACCGAGGCGAACGTCGCGGCGAGATCGCCCAGGGAGCGGAACCGGCCGGTGGTGAAGCCGCGCCGGAACACCACCTTCTCGCCGCCGCCCACCCGGACGATGTCCAGCAGGTAGTCCGTGCACGGCTCGAGCGGGTAGTCGATCTCGACCACGGAGTGCGAATCCCGCTGCCCTGCGCCGATGCATGGCGCGTCGTCGAGCACGGTGTCCCGCACCGCCTGCTCCCACGGCGTCAGCACCCGCAGGGCACCAGGTCCGGGATCGACGATGGCCCCGAGACCGGCGATGTCCGCGGCGAGCACGACGCCGGTGATGGCGCCGCCGATCCCGCGCGGACCGCCCGGTTGCGGATGGTTGCCCGACGCCGAGCGCAACCGCAGTTCCAGCGTGTCGCCGTACGCAGCGAACAGTGCCGCCACCTGCTGCGTGGAGAACACCACCCGTACCGGGTCGTCGCAGAACACGCCGTGCTCGTCCGGCCCGGGCGTCGTCGACAGCACCCACGGGTCGAGACGATCGGGTGCCTGCGCCGGGTCCTCGGTGGTGAAGTGGAAGGTCTGGGTCTGCGACGGGGTGACGGTGCCGGTTGCGGCCGCCGTCGGCGGGTCGGCCTGATCGAGCCACTCGGCGTGCCACCCGACGGCGACGGAGTAGGCGGTGCCCGGGGTCAGCAGCGCGTGGTCGTCGGGCTCCTGGGTCAGCGCCGCCGACAGCGCGGCCTGCTCGGAACTCGTCGTCGTGTCGTCCCAGGTATAGCGCACCTCCTCCGAGGCCAGCACGGCCTCGAGGCCGACGACGTAGAACACGGGGGCGGTGAGGAATCCGAGCGCCTTGCGATCCCAGCCGATGTCGACGGCCACCGTGCCCGCCGGGGTAGGCACCTTCACGACCGCCACGACGTAGCCGCCCTGCCTCGTCGGCGAACCGGTCGTCGTGCGGGCCAGGACCGTCAGCGCGCGGGAGACCGGCCGCTGCCAAGGGCCGCTCGGGTCGACCCAGCGACCCGGCAGCCGTCCGGCTCCGAGGTCGTCGGGCGTGACGGTCGTGCGGGCCAGCTCGGTGCCGTCGGCGGCGAGCGCGCGCAGGACCAGCTGGTCGGACACCAGCTCGCGAGGGACGGCGAGCACGCCGATGACCTCGTCCAGGCCGTCGGCGCACGAGAAGCGGACCGCGTCCAGCAGCAGGTCCGGCGCGAACCCCAGCGCGTCCCACCCGGCCTTGACGATCTCGGCGTCGCGACCGTCGCGGTGCAGGGACGGCCGTGCGGTGTCCCCGAACGACGAGCGCAGCACGGCACCCGGGCACAGTCGGCCGGCGACGAGCGCCGGTGACCAGCCGCTGTCCCGTACGGCCTGCCGCAAACCCGACAGCCCGACGCCGGCGTGCGCGGTGACCGCGGACAGCCAGCCACCGCTGTCCAGGACTGCGTCACCGGACGGTGCCCGCACTGCAGGGCCTGCTGCGCCGAACGCCCGCACCCCTGCAGGCGTCGACTCGCACGGCACCTGATCGGCGACGACCCGCGCGGGATCGATCCCGCGCCGGGCGTCGATCTGCGGGTCGCCGCAGCGCCACGGCTCGCGCACCGCGATCGCGACGTCCACGGCCGAGGACCGGACCGTGCCCGCCGGGTCCGGCCAGGCCAGGCCGGTGAGGGTCCAGCCCGTGGCCGACGTCCCGGCCGGTTGGTCGTCGAAGGTCCACAGCACCGCGGCCGGCGGCGCGGGCGGATCGCACACCGAGCCCCACCGCTCGTGAACGTCGGTGGTGAGCTGGGTGCCGTAGGGCACGGCCGCAGGGGTGGGCGTCGGCAGCCAGGACAGCAACGCCAGCCGGCTGCCCTCCTGCGGGTCGACCGTGAGCGCCCGCGACCACCAGGTCACCGGCGTCTTCCCGGCGCCGAGCGCGCCGGCCAGCGTCACCGACTCGACGGTGTAGCGCCACCACAGTGCGCCACGCTTGACCCAGGCGTTGGCCGGCGTCCCGGGCGCGGCCAGCGGCGCCGCGCCGAGCACCTGGAGGCCGGGCGGCACGACCGGCGTGACGTCGAAGACGACCACGGGTACGGCGTCGAGCGGCACCGGTACGGCCGCGGGGTCCGGCGTGCCCTCCTCCTGCGCCTTGGCCAGCACACCGTCGATCGAACGGTCGGTGCCGCTGCCCTCGACCAGCGCAGGCGAGCGCGAGACCAGCTGCACGCCGGTGATCAGCGCCTGCGGGTTGTGCACGGGCGAGACCTGGTCGCCCAGCGTGAAGTCCACGCACCCCTCGACGCTGAAGAAGAAGAAGTCGACGTGCCCGCAGACCTGGCCGTGCACCCACAGCTGCACGTCGCCGGCTGCGTCGGGTACGGCGATGACGTCCAGCTCGGCGCTCGCGCCGATCGAGACGATGAAGAGCTTCAACTCGCCCTCGATGACGATCTTGCCGGCCAGCGCGAACGGGCTGAAGGAGATGATGGCGTCGAAGCCGCCGCCGACCTTCAGGTACAGCCCGACCGACGTGTCGCCCCAGATGAAGTCGACGTGGAAGCCGATGGCGATGGTGAAGCCGCCGGTGGTCAGCTGCGGGAAGGGCGGGTAGGGCGTGATGCCGTTGCCGTGCAGCATCAGGTAACCCGAGCCGGTGAAGACATCGAAGACGCTGACGGTGGCCGGGTTGGTGTAGCTGCCGACGTCGAACAGCCACTCCGGCGGGTCGTTGACGTCGAAGAAGCCCTGCACCGGCACGTGGATCGACACCAGGCCGAGCACCGAGTAGTCGACGACCAGGCCGATCGTGATCGTGCCCGCGCCGATGTCGATGTCGATGACGGCCAGGATCGTGGCCTGCTGCGACGGGTCGCGCAGCTCGGGCGGCAGCGACAGGATGTCGGCCTTCATCACGAGCAGGATCCGCGGGCCGGGCAGCTCGAGCAGCAGCACGCCCTTGAGGTGGGCGATGAACCCGCCGTCGGCCGTGCCCAGCAGCGCGCCGATCGCGAAAGCCCAGCTGCCCTGATTCGCCACCCAGCCGGCCGGGTCGATCGGGTTCTGCTGCGGTTGGCGTTGCAGCCAGGCCAGCGCCGGGATGGTGTCCCCCGGATGCTCGTCGCGGCGCATGTTGACGCCGACGCCGCCCAGGAAGCCGTAGATGCCGAGCCCTGACGAGCCGAGCAGGATCGGCACGGGCAGGTCGAGCTCCATGCCCACGAACACGCCCAGCGTGTGCGGGTCGTCCGGCGGGTGCTTGATCGCCAGGCCGGCCATGACGCGCAGGTTGAGCGGGTCGGCGAGCGTGACGTCGAGCGAGCCGGCGACGTCACCGCTGGCCGGGTCGACGCTGACGTACCCGCGCCCCTTCAGCACGCCGACGTCGATGCCGGCGCCGAGTGCGGTCAGCGTCGGGGGCTCGGCCTGATCGAGGCGCACCCGCACCTTTGCCCGGTCGACCTCGACCACTCCCAAATCGACGGCGAGGCCGATCTCGGTCTCGATGTAGGTGGGGTTGTCGTGGCTGACCCGCGCGCCGAGCACCTGCAGCAGGTCGCCGAGCGGGCTGACGGCGTGCACCGAGCCCGCGGGTACGTCGATGGTGTAGCCCTTGGACGCGTCGAAGGTCGGCGTGACCCGGTCAACGCCCGCGGCGTTCCAGCCCAGCGAGAAGCCGATCGCCTTGTAGCGGACGGTCACGGGATGGTCGAGATCGATCGACACGATGCCGGCGGACAGGCCGAGCTTCGTCTCGACGTCGACGATCAGGTCGACCTGGGTGCCGGTGGGCTTGGACGACACGACGGCCTCGACGCCGTGCAGCGTCACCTGCTCGACCGGTAGCACGCCGGCAACGGCGAGCGCGATCACGCCGCCCGACGCGATCACCAGCGGCACCAGATCGCCGCCCGACGGGCTGGCCGGGGCCACCGCTGCGAGCACCGGCGCCAGCGCGGCGTAAGCGCCGAGCACATCGAGGAAGGTGTGGTCGCCCGCCGCCGGCCGGTCGAGCGTCCACAGCCCGTCGCGGTCGGCGTCGACGGCGCGGAAGCTGGCGTCGACGGTCCAGCTGGCGGCCGCGTCGTCGACGATGATGTCCAGGGTCATGTCGGTGACCCCGTCCATCGAGTTGTCCGGCCGGCTCGGCAGGTGCTGGGGCGTCTGCGCGCTGGCCAGCTGGCGCTCGGTGGCGGTGTAGAAGTCGACCTCGCCGAGGATCTTGAGCGAGACGAAGCGCGAGCGCTCGAGCACCAGCTGCACCCGCAGCCTGCGGAACCACGACGGCGAGGCCGGCGGGGGCTGCCGCGCGGTCGGCGGCGCCGGTGGCGGGGTGCCCTGCGCGGTGCCGCGGGTCAGCGTCGCGGTGATCGTCGAGCTGGCGCCCAGCGGCACGTCGGGCAGCGTCGCGCGCCAGTAGTGCGCGTGCGCCGTGCCGTGGTCCGCGCGGCTGGCGGCGTACCCGTTGCCGCTGCCCACGGTCACCGGCGCAGCGGCGATGGTGAGGTCGGCGCGGTTGGCGAGCTTGCTCAGCAGCCGCGCGGCGCCGCGGGCCCGCCGGTCGGCCAGCGCGTCGTTGTATTTGCGGTGCTCGTCAGTGGCGTAGGAGTCGTCGTCGAACGACGCGAACCCGGTGACGGTGACGACGCCGGCCGGCAGCGCGGCGAGTCGCCCCTGCAACTCGGTGTCGCCGACGATCGCCGTCCCGTCCGGCAGCCACTGCGCCGCGGTGTCCGAGCTGCCGGCCTCGGTCGTGTGCGTGTTCTCCGCCGAGGTGGAGAACGGGTAGTCGGTGGTGCTCGGGTCGGTGCCGTCCTCGCCGGGCTGCGGGTGGTCGTAGCGGAAGAACACGTCGACGTCGGCCGTGCCGCTGGTGCCGTAGGTGACCGAGAGCCCGGTGGACGAGGCGGCGGTAAGCGGGATCTGTGCGGTGGCGCCGCTGTGCGAGCCGCCGCCGTCCCACGTCCAGATGGCGGTCGTGATCGAGGTATCGACGATCCCGAGCGTGACGCTGATGTCGTCGTAGGTGGTGATCTGCAGCCGCGCGTCCGAGACGGTCGGACTGCCGGCGCCGCCCGCGCCGCCGGCACCGCCGCCGCCTGCCGGGTCGGCGGCCGGCGTCAGGGTGATCGTGCGGGTGGCGCTCAGGGGTGGCGCGCCTGCGGTGGCGGTGATCGAGACGCTTGTGCCGCCGGCGTCCACCGCGAGTGCCACCGGGGTGGCCACGTCGACGCTCGTCACGGGTGCAGCGCCGGCAACGGTCACGGATGTCGTGTACGGCGCGACGCCACCGGTCAGCAGGACAACGAGGTGGCCGTCGGCGGGCACCGCGGCGGTGGCGTCGCCGTCCGCGATCTGCACCGTGCGTCCGTCACTGCCCACGAAGCTGAGCGAGATCGTCGGCGCGAACCCACGGTTGACGACCAGCACGTCGACGGTGCCCGTCACACCCGAGTGCGCGCCGAAGCCGATGTAGAGGTCGTGCACCCCGGCGGCGCAGGCGACGCCCTGCATGCCGTCGGGCGAGACGAACAGGTGGGCGTCGTCGATGTGCAGGCCCTGCCACGGCGTCGGAGCGCCGTGTGCGGCCGGCGGCAGGCCCGGCGGGTCGGCGTCGAGGTACAGCTCGGCGCCGTCGAAGCCGAACCCCACCACAGTGCCGGGGCCGATCAGGGCGTGCGGCGGGTCCATCCGGCACAGCTGGTAGACGTTCTCGGTGCCGCTGCTACCCGGGACGGTGCTGGCGCTGACGAGCGTGGTGGTGACCTCGCCCAGCGCCGTCCAGTCGATCTTGATCGTGAGGCGCGGCAAAATCAGGTGCACCGTGGGATGCGCGGAGTCGGGCTGCAATAGCTGGTTGCTGTCCAGCACGGCGCCGCGCAGGTAGGGCAGCGTCATCACCGCTGAGGGCAGCGTCAGATACAGCGCCGTCTCGGTAGACGGTGCGTCGTACTCGTCGAGCACCCAGTCGATCGCGAGGTCGGGGAAGGTCAGCCACGACGTCGGCGACACCGGCTGGCTGCCGGCCGTCGTGCCGCTGTGGCCGAACTGCCCGCTCGCCGGGTCGAAGGTCAGGTTGGCCAGGCTCGTCGGGGCGAAGTGACCCGTGCGGCGATGGACGGCGTGGCCCGCCTTGTCGGTCGTCGCGACCGGCGCCCCGGAGTCGCCGTCGATCGCCGAGAGCAGGTCGAGCACGCTGTCCAGCGTGTGATCGCCCTGCATGAGGGCAGGCAACTGTTCCCACAGCGACGTCATGCGCGTCCCCTGTCCTACCGGCTGCGGCAACTCTGACGCGACGATCTTGGTCTGGCAACGGCCTGTGCCGGCACGGGGACGCTTGGGCACGCAATGTCCGAGGGACAGGTCACGTTCGCCG
>CAZZZE010000121.1:0-7687 GCA_964658365.1 uncultured Jatrophihabitantaceae bacterium | reverse complement strand
GTGACCGTCACGCTCACCGCCCGGCAGGGTCAGGTCGCCGAACTGGTCGCCGCGGGCAGCACGAACCGCCAGATCGGCCGGGCTCTGGGGATCAGCGAGAAGACGGCCGAGGCACACGTCGGCGCCGTCATGAGCCGGTTGGAACTGCCCAGCCGGGCGGCCGTCGCCGCCTGGGTCGCCTCGCGGTGGTCGGACGACCCGCAGCTACCCACCTAGGGGTTCCCCTACTGTGGCCGCGTTCTCCCCGCTCGTAGACACAGGGGCAGAGCCACCCACCGTGGCGACGACCCCTGAGGAGACATGATGGACGACACCAAACTGACGGACATGCTGAACCGCTTCGTCGGCGACCTGGGCGCGACGATGGCGGCCGGGAACGTCGTCGTCGGTCACCGGCTCGGGCTCTACCGGGCCCTCGCCGGCAGGCCCGGTTCGGCGGACGAGCTGGCCCGCACCACCGACTGCGACCCCCGCTATGTCACGGAATGGCTGCGCGGCCAGGCCGCGGGCGGGTACGTCACTCACGACGCGGACGCCGACACCTACTCGCTGAGCGAGGAGCAGGCGTTCGTCCTGGCGAACCCAGACGGTGCCGTGTACGCACCGGGTGCCTTCGTTCTCGCGCTCGGTTCGTTGCGCGCCGAGCAGCGGGTGGCGGACGCCTTCCGTTCGGGCGGCGGGATCGGGTGGCACGAGCACGACGGCGACGTGTTCGTCGGCTGCGAGCAGTTCTTCCGTCCCGGCTATCTCGCGCACCTGACGACGAGCTGGTTGCCGGCGCTGGACGGTGTGGAGGCCAAACTCGCCGCCGGCGCCAAGGTTGCCGACGTGGGGTGCGGGCTCGGCGCTTCGACGATCCTGATGGCCGAGCACTATCCCAACAGCACGGTGCTGGGCTGTGACTACCACGGCGGATCCATCGAGCTCGCCGCGAAGCGCGCGGCCGATGCCGGGGTCACTGAGCGGATCGCCTTCGAGGTGTCGTCGGCCCAGACGTTCACCGGCACCGGCTACGACCTCATCACGACCTTCGACTGCCTGCACGACATGGGCGACCCGACCGGCGCGGCCACCCACATCCGGCAGGCCCTGTCCGACGACGGCACCTGGCTGATCGTCGAGCCATTCGCCGGCGACACGGTCGCCGAGAACCTCAACCCGGTTGGGCGGGTCTACTACGGCTTTTCGACGTTCCTGTGCCTGCCGAACGCCATGTCGCAGCCGGGCGGTTACACGCTCGGCGCCCAGGCCGGGGAGCAGGCCATCGCCCGGGTCGTGGAGCGGGCCGGGTTCACCCGCTTCCGGCGAGCCGCCGAGACGCCCTTCAACCTCGTGTACGAGGCGCGCCCGTGACCCAATCCGTGCCGCGAGCCCGCTGCGCTCGAGGCGCGGATCGACCACGATGACCGGCGTGAGCACCGTAGGCACAGTGCGCGCACGCGCGCCGGACCGCTGCGGCTATGCCGTGCGCTCCGGCGTGCGGCTGTACTGGGAGGAATACGGCGACGGTCCGCAGACCGTTCTGCTGCTGCCGACCTGGGCCGCGCTGGACCTGCGGGCATGGAAGCTGCAGGTGCCGTACCTCTCGCGGCACTTCCGGGTGCTCGTCTTCGATCCGCGGGGCAACGGCCGCTCCGACCGGCCGCAGGACCCGCTCGCCCACGCCGACACCGAGCTGGTGGCGGATGCGGTCGCGGTGCTGGACGCGACGGACACCGCGAGTGCTGTGTGCGTCGGGTTGTCCATGGGCGGGCGCGTGCTGTTGCAGCTGGCCGTCGCCCACCCCGAGCGGGTCGCGGGCGCCGTCTTCGTGGCTGCGACCGTGCGGTGGGACGAGGCACCGATCTGCTGGGTCCAGGAGTTCGACGACCCGTGCGTGACCGACGTCGGGTGGGGGCGGCACAACGCCGAGTACTGGCGTCGCGACCTGCGCGGGTACGCCGAGTTCTTCTTCGCGCAGGTGTTCAGCGAACCGCACTCGACCAAGCAGGTCGACGACGCCGTCGAGTGGACGCTGGAGTCCGGCGCCGAGACGCTCATAGCTGCCGAGCGCGCACCGCACCTCGGCGACGTGGTCGACCCGTCCACCCCACCGGTTGCGGCGCGGCTGGCGCGCGCGGTGCACTGCCCCACCCTGGTCATCCACGGTGACGACGACCGGATCGTCGGGCTCGCGACGTCGCAGAAGTTGGCTGAGGCCCTCGGCTGCCCGATCGAGGTCATCGCCGGTGGCGGGCACTGCGTCCAGGCGCGGCACCCGGTCCGCGTCAACCTGGTGCTGCGACGCTTCATCGAATCGGTCCGCGGCTGATGCGCGCCCGCGAACCGGACCTGGTCGGCGACGTCGACCGCGACGGCGTCGGTGTGCACTACGAGGTGTTCGGGGCGGGACGGACGACCGTGCTTCTCATGGGCACGTTCCCCGTGGTCGACGGCAGGCAGTGGAAGGCGCAGGTGCCGCACCTGGCCCGGCACTTCCGGGTGATCACGATCGACGCACGTGGCAACGGCGGCTCGGGCCGACCTACGGATGCCAGCGCCTATTCCGACGAGATCAACGCCGCCGATGCGGCCGCCGTCCTCGACGCCACCGGTACGGAACAGACATTCGTGGTCGCGCTGTGCTCCGGTATCAAGTGGTCGATGCTGCTGGCGCACGCACGACCCGGACGGGTGCTGGGCCTCGTTGCGATCGGCCCCGGCGTGCATCCGCTGGCGCCGAACCCCGACCCGATCGACCCTGTCGACGCCGCGCGGTGGCGCGGCGACTACCCCGGCTGGGTCGACTACCACAGCCGGCTGCTGACGCCGGAGCCCCACTCATCGAAGGTGTTTGACGATCTCGTCGAGTGGTCGGAACAGACGGACGCGGCCGTCCTGACCGCCCGCACGCACACCTCCCTCACCCCGTCGGACGAGGCAGGGGCACTGGCGATGGCGGGCTCGCTGGCCTGCCCGGTGCTCGTCCTGCACGGCACCGAGGATGCCTGCCAGCCGCTGGAGCGCGGTCGTCGCTTCGCAGCCGCCACGGGCGGGCGGCTCGTGGTGCTCGACGGCGCCGGGCACCTGCCACACGGCCGGCACCCGGTCCTCGTGAACACCGCCATCAAGGAGTTCGTCGACATGCACACGCCAGCCACGCCGAGCCGCAGCACCTGGTTGTTCGCCCGCGAGCGCAAGCGTCGCGCGCTGTGGGTCTGCTCGCCGATCGGTCTGGGGCACGTGCTGCGCGACATCGCGATCGCCCGCGCGCTGCGCGAGCAGGTCGGCGACCTGGAGATCCACTGGCTGGCGCAGCCACCGGTCACGTCCGTGCTCGAGGCCGAAGGGGAGATCGTCCACCCGGCGAGCGCTGAGCTGGCCTCCGAGGCCGCGCACTGGGAGAGCGAGGCCGAGCGGCACGACCTGCACGCGTTCTACGCGTTCCGGCGGATGGACGAGATCCTGTGCGCGAACTACATGCTTTTCGACGACGTCGTCCGCGAGACGCCCTACGACCTCTGGGTGGGCGACGAATCGTGGGAGGTCGACCATTTCCTGCACGAGAACCCGGAACGCAAGATCGCGCCCTATGCGTTCCTGACGGATGTCATCGGGTTCCTGCCGACCGACCCCGAGGGCGACCCACGCGAGGCGGAGCTGTGCGCCGACTACAACGCGGAGATGATCGAGCACCTGGCGCGCTACCCCTACGTCCGCGACCGGTCGGTCTTCATCGGCGGCTTCCAGGAGCTGCCCGACGCGTCCTTCGGCGCCGGCTTGCCCGGCATCCGGGAATGGTCCGAGAAGTGGTACACCTCGGTGCCCTACGTGGTCCCGTTCGACCCGGCACCTTATCGACGCACGTCCGTGTTGCGCACCCGGCTCGGGTACGGCAACGGCTACCCGCTCTATGTCGCGGCAGTCGGTGGGACGGCCGTGGGCCGCGACCTGCTCGAGCTGACGGCTGAGGCGTTCGCGATCGTGCGCAAGCAGCAGCCGGACGCGCGGATGGTCATGGTCACCGGACCACGGCTGGAGCCCTCGCAGCTTGCCGACGTGGAGGGCATCGAGAAGCTCGGGTACGTTCCGTCGCTGTTCGAGCATCTGGCATGCGCCGACGTCGCCGTGGTGCAAGGCGGTCTGTCGACCACGATGGAGCTCGTCGCCGCGCGCCGTCCGTTCATCTACTTCCCGCTGGCCCATCACTGGGAACAGCAGCATTTCGTGTCGCACCGCCTCGACCACTTCAACGCCGGACATCGCATGGACTTCGCCACGACCGATCCGCCGGCCCTTGCCGCCGCGATGATCGCGGCGCGCGAGCGGCGCCCCGCATACCGTCCGGTACCGCGGCACGGCGCAACCAAGGCGGCACGTCAGCTGGCGACCGTCCTCACCCGGGAGAGCCGATGACCCAGCACCCTCAGTGGACGACCGTCGACGAGGGTTGGGGTCGGCGGGCCACCGACTTCGCGACCTTCAGCGAACCGGGCAATGTCCGCGAGTACGTGGCCCTGCACCAGTTGCTGGACGTGCGAGCCGACGATCAGCTGCTCGACATCGCCTGCGGCAGCGGTCTCGCCGTCGAGCTCGCGACCGCGCGAGGCGCCGCGTGCAGTGGGATCGATGCCTCACGGCGCCTGGTCGCCGTGGCCCGCGACCGCGTTCCGGCCGCCGACCTGCGGGTCGGGGACATGCACGATCTGCCGTGGCCGGACGCGAGCTTCGACGTCGTCACGAGCTTCCGGGGCATCTGGGGGACGACGCCGGACGTCTTCGCCGAGATCCGCAGGGTGCTGCGGCCCGGCGGGCGGGTCGGCGTGACGGTGTGGGGGCACATCAAGGCCTCGCCGGGCGCCTGGGCGCTGACGCCGTTCACCCTGGCCGCGGCGGAGAAGGTCGGGAACCAGTCGGCCATGGTCCGCCTCGGGCGACCCGGTGCCGGGGAGGAGCTGCTTGCCCACCACGGCTTCGTCGACATCGTGCGCCGAGACATCCCGTTCGCCTGGGAGTTCGCAGACCCGGAGCACTACGCCCGTGCGCTCGCTTCGACCGGTCCGGCGTACGAAGCGATCCAGGCCGTCGGTGAGGAGCAGTTCCTCGCCTACGCCCGCGACCTGGCGGCATCCCGGGTGCGTGCCGGACTGCCGCTGCGCGCCGAGATCGCCGTCGTCGGGTATTGCGCCGTACGTCCGCCGGCGGCCGACGACGATCCCGAGCGGGACGAAGCCAGCAGCTACCTCTGCGCCACTCCACCATCGGCGGGCGCGCAGCGACTGCGCGAGGACGACGTGAGCAACCTCGGTTTCGTCATGAACGCCTCGCGGTTGTGGGGTCGGATGGCGGGCACCCACGACCGCCTGTTCGACCTGATGGGCGAGGCGGCGCGCGCCGGTGGACTGTCCCTGCGCCACCGCGGGATCCTCGTCGTGGCCACCGCGTCGACCCTCGGCGACTCGTACTGCTCCCTGGCGTGGGGTGGCAAGCTTGCCGCTGCCGCCGAACCTGACGTCGCAGCCGCCGTACTGGCCGGTGACGACGCCGGTCTGGACCTGGCCGAACGCGCGTTGGCCTCCTGGGCGCGCAGGATCACCCGCGCACCGAACGACACCACGCCGGCGGACCTCGCGCCGTTGCGCGACGCCGGCTTCGACGACCAGCAGATCTTCGCGATCACTGTGTTCGTGTCCCTGCGACTCGCGTACTCGATGGTCAACGACGCACTCGGCGCCCACCCCGACGCCGCCCTCGCGGCGTCCGTGCCGGCCGCCGTCCGGGACGCCGTCACGTGGGGGCGTCCCGTCGAGCCGTGATCGACAGCTCCTCCCGGGCCGAAACCTTTACGCATTCCGCGGCCAGCGCTAGCGAGCGCGGCGTTGTGCACGGGCGCTGGCGTACAGGCAGACAGCGGCGGCCGCAGCGAGGTTCAGGCTCTCGGCCCGGCCGTAGATCGGCACCCGTACCGTGTGCGCGGCGCGATCGATGACGTCGCGCGGCAGGCCGTGCGCCTCGGTGCCGAACAACCAGGCTGCTGGGCCGGCCAGGGTGCCGTCGTCGGCGAGTGCGTCGAGGTCCACCCGACCGTCGCCGGTGGTGGCCAGGGTGACCAGCCGGCCGGCGAGCGTGGTCAGCACGTCGGCGGGCGGTTCGGCGGTCTGCACGACCGGCAGGTGGAACAGGCTGCCGGCGCTGGCCCGGACGGCCTTGCCGTTGTAGGCGTCGACGCCGCCGACGAGCACCACCGCGTCGGCTCCGGCGGCGTCGGCGGTGCGGACGATGGCGCCGACGTTGCCGGGGTCGCTGGGTTCGACGAGCACGGCCAGCAGCCGCGGTGATCGGTCGAGCACGCCGAGCAGCGTCGGCTGCTCGAGCCGGCAGACCGCGACGAGACCCTGCGGCGTCACCGTCTCGGACAGCACGGCTGCGTCCCTCGGTGCGATCTCGTCGGCATCGGCGGTCAGCTCCGGGTAGCGCTGAATCGCCTCGGTGGTCGCGAACGACTCGAGCACCGCGCCGGCGGTCAGCGCCTCGCGCACCGCCTGGGCGCCCTCGGCGAGGAAACGCCCGGTCTCGCGCCGCGCGGACCGCTTCGTGAGACGGCGCGCGGCGACGAGCCGGGCGTTCGTGGAACTGAGCAGCTCAGTTCGGGGTCCCCGCGGAGTCGGCACGCCTTCCAGCCGACTTCGTGGGGTGAACTCAGGCAGCCGGGGACTGGGCGGCGGCGCCGCCGATGCCCTCGGCCTGCACGGCCGCGCGGGAGACCTCGACCAGCGCCGAGAAGGCGGTCGGGTCGTTGACGGCGAGGTCGGCGAGGACCTTGCGGTCGGTCTCGACACCGGCGAGGCGCAGGCCCTGGATGAAGCGGTTGTAGGTCATGTCGTTCGCGCGGGCCGCCGCGTTGATGCGGGTGATCCACAGCTGGCGGAAGTCGCCCTTGCGCTGCTTGCGGTCGCGGTACTGGTAGGTGGCCGAGTGGAGCAGCTGCTCCTTGGCCTTGCGGTAGAGCCGCGAGCGCTGACCGCGGTAGCCACTGGCGGCTTCGAGGGCGCTCCGGCGCTTCTTCTGGGCGTTCACTGCCCGTTTGACGCGTGCCATCAGGTGTCTTCCTTACTGTCGAACAACTTTCGAGCGACGGTCGAGGCGCTCGACGAGTGCCGAGCGCGAGAGGGTCGGATCAGCGTCCGAGCAGGCGCTTCATGCGCGGCACGTCGGCGGCGGCGATGCCCTTGGTGCCGGTCAGGCGGCGGGTCAACGTCGAGGACTTGTGCTCCTGGTTGTGGCGCATACCGGCGTGCTGCGCACGCAGCTTGCCGCTGCCGGTGATCTTGATTCGCTTCTTCGTGCCGCTGTGCGTCTTGTTCTTGGGCATCGGGCGTCCTTCGTTGCTATTCGATCGGCTCGGCGGCCTCTGCGGGCCGGCCGATCCGGGTGGGCTTGGTCGAGCGGTGCGGGGCGACGACCATGACCATGTTCCGGCCGTCCTGCTTCGGCGACGACTCGACGAAACCGAGCTCGGTGATGTCCTCGGCGAGGCGCTGCAAGAGCCGGAAGCCCAGCTCGGGGCGGGACTGCTCGCGGCCACGGAACATGATCGTGATCTTGACCTTGTCGCCGGCCTTCAGGAACCGCTCGACGTGACCCTTCTTGGTCTCGTAGTCGTGCGAGTCGATCTTCGGGCGCAGCTTCATCTCCTTGATGACGGTCA
>CAZZZE010000120.1:0-7728 GCA_964658365.1 uncultured Jatrophihabitantaceae bacterium | reverse complement strand
GCGCAACGAGTCGTCGGTGTGGTCGAAGGCGGCGACCGTCCCGGTGGGCAGGTGGTGCAGCTCGACGCGGCGGCACTCCCGGCGCAGCGTGCGGCGCGCCCCCAGGACGTAGAGCGCCAGCGCCTGCGACGCACGCGCGTCCTGGGCGTCGAGCGGGCCGCGACCGGTCTTGTAGTCCACGATCGCCAGCTCGCCGTCGCGCTCGTCGATGCGGTCGACCCGGCCGGACACGGCCAGCTGCTCGGTGCGCACCGCCACCGTCCGCTCGACGCCCACCGGGTCGACGGTGGGGTCGACGCGGCTCGTCGCGCGGTCGGCGAGGTAGTCGCGCAGCCACCCCGCCGCAGCCGTGCAGGCTGCGCTGGACTGCAGGTCGTCACGGAAGCCGTAGGGCTGCCAGTTGCGCTCGACCAGCGACGCCCCCTCATCGGGTGTGCGGTGCGCCCGCGGCAGCGACCACCACTGCGCCAGCGCGAGGTGCACGACCGCGCCGACGGTGTTGCGGGCCCACGGCGCACCGCGCGGCGGGGCCGGCCGGTCGAGGTAGGTGAAGCGGTACTTGCGGGGGCAGCCGAAGGTGGCCAGCCGCGACGGCGTGCACGAGAACAGCCGGGCGGGCATGGCGTCGAACGTCAGCTGCTCGGGCTCACCGTGGGTCATGGCCCTACTGGGACGCGCGCAGCGGGCAGCGCGAGAAGCTGCTCGTAGACGTCGGGGTCGGTGAGGCAGGCGCCGATCGGGGTGCGCTTGTTGGTGCCGTGGTAGTCCGACGAGCCCGTGCCGAGCAGCCCGAGGTCGCGCGCCAGCCCGGCCGCGTGGGCCCGGTCGGCGTCGTCGTGGTCGGGGTGCTGCACCTCGAGCCCGACCAGGCCGGCCGCGGCCATGGCCGCGATCGTCTCGTCGCTGACGACCGGCCCGCGGCGGCGCGCGAGCGGGTGGGCGAAGATCGGCAGCCCACCTGCACCACGGACGAGAGCGATGGCCTCGAACACGTCGGTGTCGGCTTTGCGGACGTAGTACGGCCGGCGCGAGGACAGCAGGTCACCGAAGGCGGCCGACACATCGGGCACGACGCCGCTGTCGACCAGCGCCCGGCCGATGTGTGGCCGGCCGACAGAACCGTCGGCGGCCAGCGCGCTGACCTGCTCCCAGCTGATCGGGTAGCCGTCGGCGGCGAGGTGCTCGACCATCTGCCGGCCGCGGGTGACGCGGCCCGCGCGCAGCCGCAGCCACTCGGCCTGCAGCGCCACGTCGTCCGGGTCTGTGAGGTAGGCGAGCAGGTGCAGGCCGACCCGCCGGCCGTCCTCGTCGTGATGCACGCAGGAGAATTCGACGCCGGGCACGACCGTCAACCCGTCCGGACGGGCGGCGAGCGCGTCGTCCCAGCCGCCGGTCGTGTCGTGGTCGGTGATGGCCACGACGTCGAGCCCGGCGGCCGCCGCGGCGCGCACCAGCTCGGCCGGGGAGTCCGTCCCGTCCGATGCGGTGCTGTGGGTGTGCAGGTCGATACGCATGCTGCGTCCGACCTTAACGGGCGGCGCTGCTCAGCCTTGTCGGGGACGCCCTTCGGGCGGATCGATCGCCGGCAGCGGCGCCGTGACGTAGCCGAACGGGGCCTCGTCCGGATCGGGTGAGGACGCCTCGCCGAAGACGGTGTCGCGCATCGTCAGGTAGAACGGGCTGGCCCGGGCCACCTTGATGAGGTGCCGCACACCGGGGTGGCTTCCCGGCGCCTCGATGTCGACGGTCGCGTAGCCGAGGCGCCCGCCCAGCCATGTCTCCTGGAACTGCGCACCCGAGATGCGGTCGACGCGCAACCAGGCCTCGTGCCGGCTGATGGCCGGGATGCCGTCCATGCGCACGATGCGCTTGCCGGTGAGGTAGATCCGCTCGTTGCGCCACAGCAGGTAGCGCCACAGCGCGAACCCGCACACCGCGAGGATCAGCAGGAACAGCCAGGGCCAGGGCCACAGCATCGCCAGCAGCACCACCACGACGGCGGTGAGCAGCGTCCAGCGGTGCAGCCGCCGGAACAGCACGATCCAGTGCTGCCGCGTCGTCGCCCGGACGGGCAGCTCGGAGGCGAGGAACTCGGGCATGGCCTGAGTCAGCTGCGAAGCTTGTTCACGAAATCCCCGAGGCCGTGCGCGATGCTCTTGGTGTTGCCCCAGCCGGAGTGCACCATGCTGGCCGACTGGCTCGGGTAGGCGACCACGTACGCGAAGACCAGGATGACGACCACCGCGATGACTACCTTGGGCACGGCACTCGCCTCCTTGGTGCTGTCGAGCGCCCACGCCGGGCGCACTTCGACCGTTCCTACCGCACCGCGCCCCGTTGGCGGGGAAGCCGCGCCGTGCCGCCCGAAGCCGTGACGGGGCTCGCCCGGCGCCGCCCCTGCGCCGGCGGCATCGTGCACGACCCGGCCGGTCGCCTGCTGCTGATCCGGCGGGGCCGGCCGCCGGCGCAGGGCACGTGGTCGGTGCCCGGCGGGCGCTGCCTTCCGCACGAGCCGCCGGAGCGGGCGTGCGTGCGCGAGCTCGCCGAGGAGACCGGGCTGAGCGTCACCGTCGTCCGCTGGGTCGAACGCGCCGCGCCCGACGGGAGCGTCTACGTCATCGACGATTTCGCCTGCACGCTCGACGGCGGAACGCTGCGAGCCGGCGACGACGCCGCGGACGCCCGTTGGGTGTCCGCGGCGCAGCTGCGTGAGCTGGTCCTGTCGCCCGGCCTGCTCGAGTGCCTGACCGAGTGGGGCTGCCTACCCCGCTGAGGTGCTACCGCTCGCGCGGGGTCGGCTCGGGACGGCCGGGCTGCTCGCCGCCGCGGGCGTCGATGTACTCGCGGGTCGGCACCATCACCTTGCGCCGGAAGATGCACACGATCGTGCCGTCCTGGTTGTAGCCGATGGTCTCGACGTACACGACGCCCCGGTCGGTCTTGGACTTCGACGGCGTCTTGTCGAGCACGGTCGTCTCGCCGTAGATGGTGTCGCCGTGGAAGGTCGGGGCGACGTGGCGCAGCGACTCGACCTCGAGGTTGGCGATCGCCTTGCCGCTGACGTCGGCCACCGACATGCCGAGCAGCAGCGAGTAGATGTAGTTGCCGACGACGACGTTCTTGCCGAAGTCGGTCGTCTTCTCGGCGTAGTTGACGTCGAGGTGCAGCGGGTGGTGGTTCATGGTGAGCAGGCAGAACAGGTGGTCGTCGTACTCGGTGACCGTCTTCCCGGGCCAGTGCTTGTAGACGTCGCCGACCTCGAACTGCTCGTAGTACCGACCGAACTGCACGATAGCTCTCCTCTGCCTGCGAAAGTCCCGACCGGTGGCTCAGTCTGTCAGTCCAGGGCCACCGAGCGACGAGTGAGGTCGAGCAGGTCGGTGCCCGTCTCGCGCCAGCGTTCGAGCAACGCGGCGCCGCCCCGCACCCGGCACCACCCGAGCTCGTTGGCGGTGGCCGGGACGGCCTGCAGGATGCGCACCGCGTCGCCGTCGGCGCCGGTGTGGACGTCGGCGAGCACCGACGTGGTGATCACCGCGCCGACGCAGGCCGATCCGGGTACGAGCGGCTCGCCGAGATCGACGCTCATGCCCTCGACGTAGACGACGCCCTCGACGGCCGGCGCCGCGGCCAGCACGGCCAGCCGCCGCCAGGCGTCGGCGTGGGTGTCGAGCGGGTCGTGCACGTGCAGCATCAGCTCGGCGCGCGGCCCGGTGGTGTCCAGGATCGACGCCGAGGCGCCGGTCATCGGGTGCCGCGACATCCCGAGGGTCACGAAGGCCCGCTCGCCCGGGATCGGCTCGAAGCGCAGTACCTCGATCGGATCGACGCCGACGAACGACACCGACGCCCGCGTCGGTCGCTGCCCGAAGTGCTCGACCACCGCCGCCTCGACCACCGCCAGCACGCCGTCCACCGCAGCGACGGTAGCCGACCGGCGGTTACCGGAACGACGCAGCGATCGCCGTCTCGACCTGGGCGTAGGACGTGCCGGCGCGCAGCAACAGGACGCCGATGCCGTCGAGCGCGTCGGACAGGCCGCGGGCGTGGCGGTCGAAGTCGGAGTACAGCGCCGTGAACTGGCCGGCCGCGGCGCCGGACCAGTCGGCGCCGAAGAGCGGTGACAGCTGCGTGCGCAGTTGCTGGTGCTCACCGCGGACCTCCGCCGAGGCGCGTTGGGTGCTGTGGCCGAGGGCCTCGAGCTGGGCGGGGGTGACCTTCAAGCTGGACATGGCGACTCTCCTCGTGGGACGTGATGACGAGGCGTGACGCTAGGTCCGCCGGCAGACGCGACCGACGCGCGCCGGCGTGCGTTGTGGACAACCCGGTAGCCGGCCGGGGTTGTCCACAGTCGGGCGCCGCGCGCGCCCTGGCTGTCGGACGCCGGCTCCACACTCGCCGGCGTGCTCATCGATCTCACCGTGCGGAGCTCCCGAGGAGACTGCGACGTCCGCCTCGACGCGCCCGCCGGCACGCCGTTCTGCGCCCTGCGGGCCGAGCTGGCGCGGGCCGCGGGCGTGCCCGTCGACAGCGCCTTCTTCCTCGAGGACCACGCCCTCGCCGACGACGCGCCGTTGGGCGAGAGTGGCCTGCGTACCGGTTCGATCGTCGGCATCGGGCCGGTACCGGCCTTCCGTGCCCCCAGCCCGTACTCGCTGCGGGTGACGGGCGGCCCGGCGGCAGGTCGGGTGCACGCCCTGCATCGCGGCCGGGTCGTCATCGGGCGCGATCCGGGCTGCGACATACCGCTGGACGACGAACGGACCTCGCGCCGGCACGCGACTCTCGAGGTCAGCGCGGGGCGCGTCGTCGTGCGCGACGCCGGCTCGACGAACGGCAGCACCGTCGACGGCCAGCCCGTCCCGCGCACCGGCGCGCCCCTGGAACCCGGAGCGGTGCTGCAGGTCGGCGACTCGCTGCTGTCCGTGGTCGCGCCGTCGGTGCAGGCCGCGTCGGTGGCGGCCGTCGACGGCACGCTGGTGGTGCACCGGCCGCCGCGCCAGGCACCCGCCGACGGCGCAGACATCCTCGACTGGCCCACCGCGCCCCACCGCGAGCGGCCGGGCCCCGTGCAGTGGGTCGCGGCCCTCGTCCCGGCCGTGGCCGCGGGCGGCCTGGCGTGGTCCACCGGGTCGACGGTGTTCCTGCTGTTCGGACTGCTGTCGCCGGTGCTGCTGCTGTCCACCGCCCTCGGCGATCGCTGGCACCTCCGGCGGGCCCGCCGCCGCGCCGGTGGCGCGCACCGGGCCGCGCTGCAGGCGGCGGCCCGAGCGCTCGCGGTGGCGCTGGCCGCCGAGACCGAACAGCGCCGGCTCGAGTTCGCCGACCCCGCGGTACTGGCGCTCATCGCCGACACACCGGGGTCCGGGATCTGGGCCCGCCGGCCCGGGGATCCGGACTGGCTCGCTGTCCGGGTGGGCTGCGGCAGCGTGCCCTCGCGCACCGTCGTCCGCGCCGACGGGCACGAGCGTCCTGGCGGGATGGTGCGTGCCGTGCCGGTGGTCGCCGACCTGCGCGCCGGGCCCCTGGGTCTGGCCGGGCCGGCGCCGGTGCGCGCGGCGATGGCACGCTGGTGGGTGGCGCAGCTCGCGGTGCACCACTCCCCCGACGACCTCGCGCTCGTCGTGCTCGCCGACAGCGAATCGTGGGCCTGGGCGCGGTGGTTGCCGCACGTCCGGCACGCAGCCGCACCCGGGGAGCGGGCCGAGCTCGTCGAGCAGTTGCGCGCCGACGTCGACCACCGGGTGCGGCGCGCCGTGGCAGGTGCCGCCCGCTGCGGTCCCGACGTCGTGCTCGTCGTCGACGGTGCGGCCGAACCGGCGCTGACCGCGCTCGTCGCGCGCGGTGCAGCCGTGGGCGTCACCGCGGTGTGGCTGCGCCCCGACCCGGGGTCGTTGCCGGGCGCGTGCACGGCGGTGCTGGCCGCGAGCGGCGGCCGCGCCCGCATCCTCGACGGTGGTCCGCTCGAGGCAGTGCCCGACCTCGTCGCCGACACGGTGACGATCGACTGGGCCGAGCGCGCCGCACGCGGCGTGGCACCACTCGTCGACGCCCAGGCGCGCCACGCAGCACAGCTACCCGACCAGTGCTCGCTCACCGGTCTGCTCGGGTTCGACACGGTGGGCGCCGCGCAGATCGAGCGGGCCTGGGCGAGCAGCGACGGCCGGGCCGACACCGTGCTCGGGCTCACCGCCGACGGTCCGCTCGAGGTCGACCTCGACGTCGACGGACCGCACGCCCTCGTCGCCGGTACCACTGGGTCCGGGAAGTCGGAACTGCTGCGCTCGTTCGTCGCCGGGCTGTGCCTGCGCCATCCCCCCGAGCAGCTGAGCGTCCTGCTGATCGACTACAAGGGCGGCGCGGCGTTTGCCGAGTGCGCCGGGCTGCCGCACTGCGCCGGCCTGGTCACCGATCTCGACCCGCACCTGACGGCCCGCGCCCTGCGCTCGCTCGACGCCGAGATCCGGCGGCGCGAGGTGCTGCTGCGCGATGCCGGCGCGATCGACCTCGCGGCGTACCGGCGCGTGCACCCGCCGGTACCACTGGCCCGCCTCGTCATCGTGGTCGACGAGTTCGCCACCCTTGCCGACGAGCTGCCGGACTTCGTGTCCGGACTGGTCGGGGTGGCGCAGCGCGGCCGCTCGCTCGGCGTGCACCTGGTGCTGGCCACCCAGCGTCCGGGCTCGGTGGTCTCGCCCGAGATCCGCGCCAACACCAGCCTGCGCATGTCCCTTCGGGTCACGGACGCTGCCGAGTCGCTGGACGTGGTGGGCACCGACCAGGCGGCCGCGATCGCGCCGTCCACGCCCGGTCGGGCCGTGCTGCGCAACGGGTCGGGTGTCCGGGTCTTCCAGGCTGCCCGGCCGTCCGTCAGCGCTCCGACGACAGCGCGACGCCGGGCCGTTCGCCTGGCGGGCTGGCGGCAGCCGTCCGCGCGGACGCACGACGCGCCGGGTGGCCTCGACGTCATCGCGGCCGCCGTGTCGGCGGCCGCCCAGGGCACCGGCCGGGCGGGTGCACGACGTCCCTGGCTGGCGCCGTTGCCCGATGTCGTGTCCACCCGGGCGCTGGCCGCCGCCGCGTTCGCCGTGGCCGACGAGCCGGACCAGCAGCGCCAGACCGACATGGACGTGATCCTCGACCCGGCCACGTCCACCCTGCTGCTCGGCACCGCCCGCTCGGGGCGCACCACCGCGCTCGCTTCCATGGCGCTCGCCGCGGCGCGCACCCACCCGCCCGGCGACGCCGAGCTGCACCTCGTCGATGCACGCGGCGACCTGCTCGCCCTGCTCGAAGACCTGCCGCACGTCTCGACCGTCCTCGGGCCCGACGACCTCGACCTGGTCGACACGCTGCTCGAGCGACTCACCGGCGTCGCGCCGGTTCGGCGCCACCTGCTGCTGATCGACGGCTGGGACGTGCTCCTGTCCGCACTCGCCGACGACGCCGCGGCCGGCGCCGAGCAGCAGCTGGCGACGCTGGTGCGGGCTCCCGGCCCGGTGAGCGTGGCGGTCACCGGTGACCGCTCGCTCGTCGCACCGCGATTCAGCGGGGCGTTCGACCACCGGCTGGCGTTGCGCCTCGGCGACCGCAGCGACTACGGCGCGCTCGGGCTGTCGACGCGCGACCTGCCCGCCGCCTTCCCGCCCGGCCGCGGGGTCCGCACCGCCGATGGCGCCGAGTTCCAGGTTGCCGTCCCCGCGCCCGCCCCCGGCATCGCCCACCGCG
>CAZZZE010000119.1:0-7760 GCA_964658365.1 uncultured Jatrophihabitantaceae bacterium | reverse complement strand
CTGCGCTGGCCGTTGAGGTCGATGTGGAACAGCTTGCCGGCCCACAGCGCCTGCGCGATGCCGGCCGTGTAGTTCAGGCCTGCCATCTGCTCGTGCCCGACCTCGGGATTCACCCCGACCATGTCGGCGTGCTCGAGCTCGGCAATGAAGGCCAGCGCGTGGCCGACGGTCGGCAGCAGGATGTCGCCGCGCGGCTCGTTCGGCTTCGGCTCGATGGCGAAACGCAGGCCGTGACCCTGGTCGAGCACGTACTGTGCGAGGGCGTCGATACCCTCTCGGTAGCGGTCCAGGGCCGCCGCGATGTTCTTGGCGCCGTCGTACTCGGCACCTTCGCGGCCGCCCCAGAAGACGTAGGTCTGCGCCCCGAGCTCGGCGGCGAGGTCGATGTTGCGGGCGACCTTGCGCAGCGCGAAGCGACGGACCGCCCGGTCGTTGCTGGTGAAGCCCCCGTCCTTGAACACGGGGTGGGAGAAGAGGTTGGTCGTCATCATGGGCACGACGAGGCCGGTCTCGGCCAGCGCGTCGCGGAAGTGGGAAATGATCTTCTCGCGCTCGGCGTCGCCCGTCCCGAAGGGGATGAGGTCGTCGTCGTGGAAGGTGACGCCCCACGCGCCGAGCTCGGCGAGGCGGTGCACGGACTCGACCGGGTCGAGCGCGGGTCGGGTCGGGTCGCCGAACTGGTCGTTCGCCCGCCAACCCACCGTCCAGAGCCCGAAGCTGAAGTGGTCGTCCTTGGTCGGCTGCGCTGCCATCGCTACTCCATCCACCGCGCCTGTGCGGTTTGTTTGCGTACTGAACAATTACCCGCGAACTGTAGTCCACCGGCGCTTACCGGGGCCACGACCTGTCGATCAAGGCAGGCACGGTGCCTGACCCGGTGATCCTTTCCGGCCGGCCGGACCTGCTGCGCCCGCCGCCCGGCGCGGAGCCCGACGCCGTCTACGAGACCTTCGCCGACTGGGTGGCCGGGCAGGGCATCGAGCTCTACCCGGCGCAGGACGAGGCGGTGCTCGAACTGGTGTCAGGCTCGAACGTCGTGCTCTCGACGCCCACCGGGTCGGGCAAGTCCCTCGTCGCGGTGGCCGCCCACCACGCGGCCCGCGCGGCCGGCCTGCGCTCGGTGTACACCGCGCCGATCAAGGCGCTCGTCAGCGAGAAGTTCTTCGCGCTGTGTGCGGTGTTCGGGTCCGAGCACGTCGGGATGATGACCGGCGACGCGGCGGTCAACGCCGACGCGCCGATCCTGTGCTGCACCGCCGAGGTGCTGGCGAACATCGCACTGCGCACCGGAGTCGACAGCGACCTGCGGGTCGTGATCATGGACGAGTTCCACTTCTATGCCGACCCCGATCGCGGCTGGGCCTGGCAGGTGCCGCTGCTCGAGTTGCGAAAGGCGCAGTTCCTGCTGATGTCGGCGACGCTGGGCGACACGACCTCGCTGGCAGCCGACCTCACCCGCCGCACGGGGCGCGAGACCGCCGTGGTCGCCGGCGGCGAGCGGCCGGTGCCGCTGCACCACTACTACGAGCTCACGCCGCTGCACGAGACGATCACCGACCTGCTGGCCAGCGGCCAGGCGCCGATCTACGTCGTGCACTTCACCCAGGCGGCGGCCCTGGAACATGCGCAGTCGCTGACCTCGATCAACGTGGCCACTCGGGCCGAGCGCGACCGGATCGCCGACGCCATCGGCGAATTCCGGTTCAACGCCGGCTTCGGCAAGGTTCTGTCGCGGCTGGTGCGCGCGGGCATCGGCGTGCACCACGCCGGCATGCTGCCCAAGTACCGCCGCCTGGTCGAGCAGCTCGCGCAGGCCGGGATGCTCAAGGTCATCTGCGGCACCGACACGCTCGGCGTGGGGATCAACGTCCCCATCCGTACGGTCGTGTTCGCGGCGCTGTCGAAGTACGACGGGGTGAAGCAACGGCAGCTGCAGGTCCGCGAGTTCCACCAGATCGCCGGCCGGGCCGGCCGCGCCGGGTTCGACACCGCAGGCACGGTGGTCGTGCAGGCGCCCGAGCACGAGGTCGAGAACGCGCGGCTGCTGGCCCGGGCCGGGGACGACGTCAAGAAGCGCAAGCGGATCGTGCGCAAGAAGGCCCCGGAGGGCTTCGTGTCCTGGGGCAAACCGTCGCACGACCGGTTGCTGAGCTCCGAGCCCGAGGCCCTCACCCCGCAGTTCGCGGTCACCCCCGCGATGCTGCTCAACGTGATCGCCCGACCGGGTGACGCGTTCGCGGCGATGCGCTCGCTGATCATGGACAACCACTCGCCGGCGTCGGCGCGGCGGGGTCAGGTGCGCGACGCGATCCGCGCCTACCGCGCGCTCCTGGCCGCCGGCGTCATCGAGCGGTTGGACGTCCCTGACGAGGCCGGGCGCATTGTCCGTCTCACCGCCGATCTGCCGCTGAACTTCGCGCTGAACCAACCGCTGTCGACGTTCGCGCTCGCTGCCCTGGACCTGCTCGATCCTGAGTCCGAGACGTACGCCCTCGACGTCGTGTCGGTGCTCGAGGCGACCCTCGACGACCCGCGGCAGGTGCTCTCGGCGCAGCAGCGGATGGCCCGCGGCGAGGCGATCGCGGCGATGAAGGCCGAGGGCATCGAGTACGACGAGCGCATGGAGCTGCTCACCGAGGTCACCCACCCGAAGCCGCTGGACGAGCTGCTGCGCGGGGCGTTCATGGTCTACCGGCAGACGCATCCGTGGCTGCGCGAGGACCAGCTCTCGCCGAAATCGATCGTGCGCGACATGTGGGAACGCGCGATGACCTTCACCGAGTACGTCTCGTTCTATGGCCTGACCCGCAGCGAGGGCACCCTGCTGCGCTATCTCACCGACGCCTACCGGGCGCTGCGCTCCTCGGTGCCCGACTCAGCGGTGACCGAGGGCTTCGAGGACATCGTCGAGTGGCTCGGCGCGCTCGTGCGCCAGACCGACTCATCGCTGCTCGACGAGTGGGAGCAGCTGACGGCGGGCGTCGCGCCGTCCGACACGGTGGTCGAGGTGGTGCGCCCGGTGTCGCTGACCGGCAACGTCCGGGCCTTCACCGTGCTGGTGCGCAACGCGCTGTTCCGCCGCGTCGAGCTGGCGGCACTGGGGCGGTGGGACGCCCTCGGCGAGCTCGACGGCGACGCCGGCTGGAACGCCTCGCGGTGGGCGGCGGCGATGGAGGGCTACTTCACCGAATACGACCGACTCGGCACGGGCGCCGAAGCCCGCAACCCTGCGCTACTCCACGTGACCACTGGTGACGCTGAGTGGTCAGTGCGCCAGGTCTTCGACGACCCCGCCGGCGACCACGACTGGGCGATCAGCGCGACGATCGACCTACCCGCGTCCGACGAGGCGGGGGAGCCGGTCGTCACCCTCACCGACGTCGGCCCGCTCTGAGCCTCGACACTGTTGCACCTACCAGCGGACACGCCGACGGTCCACCTGTCGACGCATCACCGTCGGAGGACGTCCTGGTGCCGGGCGATTTCATCGGCGTCGAGGAACGACGCGGTGAACGAGTTCGCGGCCAGCGCTCGGAGGTCGTCGTCACTCAGGCCCAGCGCAGCCGCAACCGCGTCGTAGTTCGCGGCGACGTACCCGCCGAAGTACGCCGGGTCGTCGGAGTTGAGCGTGACCAGGACGCCGTTGTCGAGCAGGGTCGGCAGCGGGTGGGCCGCCAGGTCGGGCACGCAGCCGAGCTTGACGTTGGACAATGGGCAGACGGTCAAGGCGATGGCGTCGCGCGCCAGCCGGTGCATCAGCGCGACGTCCTCTGCGGCACGGATCCCATGATCGACCCGCTGCACACCGAGCACGTCGATCGCCTGCCAGATGTAGTCCGGCGGACCCTCCTCGCCGGCGTGGGCGACCAGCCGCAGACCCAGTTGCGCCGCAGCCGCGAACACCTCGCGGAACGCGGCCGGTGGGTGACCGACCTCGGCGGAGTCCAGCCCGACGCCGACGAGCACACTCGCGTAGGGCGCCAGCTCCCCCAGCGTGCGCATCGCGGCGTCGGGTCCGAGGTCGCGCAGGAAACACGCAATCAGGGAGACGCTGAGACCGGGGCGTCCGGTGATGGCCGAGGTGATCCCGGTCATCACCTCGGCCAGCGACACGCCTCGATTGAGATGCGCCTGCGGGTCGAAGAAGATCTCGGCGTGCCGCACACCGTCGGCTTCGGCCCGGACGAGGTAAGCCTCGGCGAGATCGTGAAAGTCCTGCGCCGTGCGCAGCACGTCCATGCAGCGGTAGTACAGCGCAAGGAAGCTGGCCAGGTCGGTGAACGCGTAGGCCCTCGTGAGTGCGGCGACGTCTGCGTACGGCAGGGCGATCCCGTTGCGGGCGGCGAGCGCGAACGCCATCTCGGGTTCCAGGGTGCCCTCGATGTGCAGGTGCAGCTCCGCTTTCGGCGCGAGGGAGCCGATCATGTGCGCGCCGATTCGGGAACCGGTACCGCGAGAGGTGCACCGTCGCGGTCCGGCTCGAGCGTCGCCGCGGTCTCCTTCGCGACACCGCGTCGGGCCAGGATCCAGTACGTCAGCCCGCCGGCGATGATGCCGGTGAAGACGCTGAAGTCCGAACCGCCGGTGGCCTTGGACAGCGGCCCGACGTACGCGGCCGAGTCGATCCACAGCGCGGCGGCGACCATGCCGACGAGCTGCGCGATGACGCCGGGCAGGTGCACGCCGCCGCGCCGCCAGTACCGACCGGCGCGGGTGTCGTCCACGAGTGCCGAGGCGTCGTAGCGTCCACGCCGCAGCAGCCAGTCGACGCCGTAGATCGCGATCCACGGCGCCAACCAGACCACCAGCAGGCCGAGGAACTCCGAGTAGTAGTGGTTGAAGGAACCGGAGAAGATCACCACGAAGCACAGGGCGGTGCAGATGACGCTGTCGAGCACGACGCACTGCCAGCGGGCCAGGCGAACCCCGATCGCCTGCAGGGTCAGGCCGGACGAGTAGAGGTTCATGGTGTTGACGGCCAGCAGGGTGAACAGCGCGAAGACCAGGTAGGGCACCGCGACCCAGCCCGGCAGCGCCTCGGGGACTCCGGCGATCGGGTCGCCGGCCGAGGTGACCACAGACGCGACGGCGGCGCCCAGCGCCTCGAGCAGCACCGCGGGGATGAACCCGCCCAGCGAGCTGTACCAGAAGACCGCTTTCTGGGAGGTGCGACGGTGCAGGTAGCGGGAGTAATCGCTACCCGTGTTGGCCCAGGACAGTCCGCCGGCCGAGACGATCAATGCGATGGCGAGGGTGACGTCCTGCCAGGGGCCGGAATGCGACAGCGTGCCGACGTGCAGCTTGGGCGCGACCAGGACGGCCATGATCACGAACAGCACACCGAAGACGAGCGCCAGGCGTCGCTGGGCGGCGACGATCATCGCGTGCCCCCACAGCGGCAGCAGGCCCTGCACGACCGCGGCGACCAGGATGACCACGACCTTCAGGCCGGTGGACGAGGCCACCCCCGCCTTGTCGAACAGGGCCAGAATCGCCAGGACCGCGAGCGCCAATCCGGACGCCTCGAACCCGACGCAGGTCACCCAGTTCAGCAACGCGAGCCCGCGGCCGCCGTTCGGACCGAAGGAGGCCTTCGACACGGCGAAGGTGGAGGTTCCGGTACGCGGTCCCTGCAGGCTGGTCAGGCCGACGGCGAAGAAGGCCAGGTTGCCCAGGACGATCGCGATGAGCGACTGGGTGAACGAGAGACCGATCGAGATCACGACCGCGCCGTTGACGATGTAGAAGATGTTGAGGTTGGTGCCGAACCACATGCCGAACAGGTCACGTGGCCGGCCGTGTCGCGCACCGTCTCCGATCAGCTCGATGCCGTGCTTCTCTATCTCTCGAGTGTCGGGCGGGCTCTCGATTTCGGGCATGACGAATCCTTCACAGGTCGGGTGGGGTGTGGCGGACGGACGGCTGGGGTCACGCCGACGCGGCGCGCAGTTCCTGGATCGGCGGGATGGTGGCGAGCGGGCTGTTCTCGAGCAGATCCCAACGGACGTGGCCGACGGACCGGCCGCAGTCGGTGACCTCGATGGTGCGGGTGGGGGTAACGATCCAGTCGACGGCGACGTCGTGGTCCTCGCCGACCAGGGTCTCGTCGACCACTTGGCAGTCGTGGACGACGTCGGCCACCTGACTGCTGTCGTCGACGAGGCCGATCTCGCTGAGCATCGCCCATTCGAGATCGAAGTAGCCGTGCCCCTTGCCGAAACGCACGCCGTTGGCGCTCACGGCCGACCCGCCCGTCACCAGCAGCGACAGCGGGGGCAGGCCGCGCAACTCGGCCAGCGTGACCGGACGTGCGTACCGGTCCATCCCGTCGAGGGTGGCGGCATAGCGGCGGTCGTCGGGGGGCACGACCGTGGAGTCCAGCAGCAGGAAACCGCGGCCGATGCCGTAGGTCGTCATCAGGATCGCTCGACCGTCGGCCATCACCTGCGCCCGCAGGTCTTCGGTGCTGTTGTCGGGGGTGATGAAGACCGTCCCGCCCGCAGTGTAGGCCGGCAGCTCGCGCACCCGGGTCGCGCACGCGTCGCTTCCCTCGAAGTCGGCGATGAAGGACGAGAAGTCCCAGTGGAATCGGGAGTCTGGCCGAGCGACGGCGGCAAGGTCCTTCCAGATGCGTTCACGATGCGCTTCGGTGCTCATGGGGTCGGCCTTCCTGCTGGGTGATTCGGTGTGCGGCGGAGGAGTCCGGGAATGGGCTGGCGTTCGTTGAGCAGTTCCTGGACGTAGGGACCGGCCCGGTCCAGCCCGGTGCGGATCTCGTCCCAGAAGATCCCGTCCGGCTTGGGTAGCGAAGGTGAGCAGATCCGCGTCTCGTCCGGCGTCACGATGATGTCGACGACCGCGTCGTGCGCGACGGGCCGGATCATGGCGTCCAGCACCTGGCACGAGTGCACCGAGGCGACGACCGTGGTTCGAGCCGTGACGAGCCCGCAATGGCGCAGCAGACCCCACTCGAGGTCGAAGTAGCCGTCGCCGCCGCCGAAGTGCAGGCCCTGCCCGGTCACGGCGACGGCGCCGGTGACGACCAGGCCCACCGGCCCGACGTCACGCAGCTCGTCCAGGGTAAGCAGCCGGCCGATGCGTTCCATCCCGTCCAGCGTCGCCGCATACGTGCGGTCGCCCTCGGCGATGGCGGCGCCGTCCAGCAGGACGAAACCCCGCCGCATGCCGAACGTGGGCACGATCAGCTGCTTGCCGTCGGCCAGGGCAATGCGGCGGTAGGTCTCCAGCGAGTTGTCGGGCGCGATGAAGATCGTCTTTGCGTGGGCGTGGTCGGGCAACGAGACCAGACGGTCGTCGCAGCGCTCGCGGCCGTCGAAGTCCGGGACGAACCGGCTGAGGTCTAGATCGAAGCGGGAGTCCGGCTTGGCCACCTCGAGCAGGCGGCTCCACACCAGCCAGCGCACCTTGGTGGACTGCTCGACGAAGGTGCCGCGGCCCGGTTCGACCCGCAGCAGGCCCTGGCGGGTCAGCTCATCGGTGGCCCGGCGCAGCGTGCCGCGGCTGACCCCGAAGCGCGCGAGCAGCGCACCCTCGGGCGGCAACGGGGACTCGTCGCCGAGGGGCGCTGCCATCGCCATCGTCTCGATGCCGTCGCAAACCTGCCGGTACAGCGGGGCGCTGTCCGTGGCCCGTCGGGCGCGCAACGGGTTGTAGTCCGGGACCGCAGTCAGCTCTGCCATGGGACGAGCCTGGCGGTCGAGTGTTACAAACGTCTAGACGTTTATATGCCATTCAGATTT
>CAZZZE010000118.1:0-7898 GCA_964658365.1 uncultured Jatrophihabitantaceae bacterium | reverse complement strand
CGGTGCAGGTAGCGCAGCGCGAGGTCGGCGAGGTCGAAGGCGCGGGTGTCGGGACGCAGCAGGTAAGCGGCCAGCTGGGTGTCGGTGGTGACGCCGGCGAGGGTCCAGCCGTGCTGGCGCAGGGCGAGCAGCGGCCCCTTGACGTCGTGCACCGCCTTGGGCGCCGAGGCGTCGGCGAGCCAGGCGGCGAGCGCGGCGTCGTCGTCGGGGCTGAGCGCCGCGGGGTCGAGGTAGGCGGCGGCGCCGTCGGTGCTGGCCAGCCCGACGCCGGTGAGGGAGCCGATGCCCCGGCCCCAGCTGCCGCGGAACGAGACGCCGACCCGCAGGCCGTCGCGGGCGTGCTCGTCGAGCCACTGGGTGACGTCGTCGACGGCCAGGCGCTGCACCGCGACGTCGAAGCCCTCGTCGGCCTCGGGCGCCGCGGCCTCGACGGTGGCGAACAGCCGCTCGCGCAGGACGCGGAACTGCAGGTCGTCGAACAGGCGGTGCACCTCGTCGCGGTCCCACTGCTGGCGGGCGAGCGCGTCCAGGTCGATGTCGAGCTCGACGTCGCGTACCAGTTCGGTGAGCCGGCGGTTCAGCGCGACCGACCCGACGTGCTCGCGCAGCGCGTCGCCGACCTTGCCCTTGACGGTGTCGACGCGCTCGATGAGCTCGGCCAGCGTGCCGTACTCGCGGATCCACTTGGCGGCGGTCTTCTCGCCGACCCCGGGGATGCCGGGCAGGTTGTCGCTGGGGTCGCCGCGCAGGGCCGCGAAGTCGGGGTACTGGGTGGGCGACAGGCCGTACTTCGCCTGCACCTCCTCGGGCGTGAACCGGGTCATCTCGCTGACGCCGCGCTTCGGGTACAGGACGGTCACCTGGTCGGTGACCAGTTGCAGCGCGTCGCGGTCGCCGGTGCAGATCAGAACGTTCATCCCGGCCGCGGTGGCCCGGGTGGTGACGGTGGCGATGACGTCGTCGGCCTCGAACCCGGCGACCATCATGGCCGGGATGCGCAGCGCGTCGAGCACCTCGCGGATGAGGGTGACCTGGCCTTTGAAGTCCTCCGGGGTCTCGCTGCGACCGGCCTTGTAGTCGGCGAACGCCTCGCTGCGAAAGGTCTTGCGGGAGACGTCGAAGGCCACCGCGACGTGCGTGGGTTCCTCGTCTCGCATGAGGTTGATCAGCATCGAGGTGAACCCGAACACCGCGTTGGTGGGTTGCCCGGTGGTCGTCGACATCTCGACCTCGCGCAGCGCGTAGAACGCGCGGTAGGCGAGCGAGTGCCCGTCGAGCAGCAGCAGTCTCGGAGTTTCGGTTCCCACGGCCTTCACCCTAGGCGGGAGCTCCGACAGGCGTCAGGCCCCGCGGCCGACGGCCCGTGCCGCGACGGTGGCGCGCTGCGCGCGGGCCATCCGGACGCGCCGCAGGACGGCCGTGCGGCCGATGGCGTCGGTCATGCCGAGGCTGCGGCGCAGCGTGCTGGTGGGCGCGAGGCGGTGCACGACCAGCGGCGCGAACCCCAGCCGGGCCAGGTACCGGTTGCCCTCGCGCGAGCCGGCGGCGGCGGTGGCCTGGATGTGGTCGACGCCCCGGTCGTCGGCCAGGTGCACGGCAGCGGCGAGCAGCGCCCGCCCGGTGCCCCGTCGTCGCTGGCGCGGGGCGACCATGAGGTGGGTGACGTGCAGGGTCGGCGTGAGGTCGATGGCGCCGATCTCGTCGGAGCGGGCGGCGAGCATGCCGACCACGGTCTCGTCCTCGGAGATGGCCAGCAGCAGCGTGCGGTCGGGCTGGGCGATGATCTGGCGCAGCCGCTCGGCGATGTGCTCCTCGCTCGCGTCGGGCAGCGGACGGCCGCTGAACACCCCGGACTGGGTGTCGACGCTGACGATCAGGCGGGCGATCTCGAGTACGTCGTCGCCGGTCGCCGGACGGACTCGAACCATCGAACGCGTCACGAAGCCTCCCCTCGACGTCCCCTGGTCTGCCCGGGGCCAACCCGACTGTCCACCCACCTCTGTGCGCGCGCAACCATATGTGCCCGACAATTTTTCCGGATGACGGGTGGTGCACAGTGCGTCGTGCTGGGCCGGTTCAGCCGCCGAGATAGGCCTTGGTCAGCGACTCGTCGTCGATCAGTTCCGACGCCGGGCCCTGCAGCGTGAGGTGCCCGGACTCGAGCACGTAGGCGTAGTCGGCGATGCGCAGCGCGGCCAGGGCGTTCTGCTCGACCACGAGCACCGTGACGCCCTGCTCGCGGATGCGCTCGATGGTCTCGAAAATCACGTCGACGAGGACCGGGGCGAGCCCCATGGACGGTTCGTCGAGCAGCAGCAGCTTCGGCTTGCCCAACAGGGCCCGAGCCACCGCGAGCATCTGCTGTTCGCCGCCGGACATCGTCCCGGCCTTCTGCTGCAACCGCTCGCGCAGGACCGGGAACAGCTCGAGGACGTTCTGACGGTCGGCCTCGATCTGTTCGGTGTCGTTGCGCAGGAAGGCACCGAGGTCCAGGTTCTCGGACACCGTCATCCGCTGGAAGATCCGCCGGCCCTCGGGAGAGTGGCAGATGCCGACCTTGACGACGTCGTGCCCGGCCATCCCGCTGATCTTGCGGCCCTCGAACACGACGTCACCCGAGCGCGGGCGCAGCAGACCCGACACGGTTCGCAGCGTCGTGGACTTCCCCGCCCCGTTCGAACCGATCAGCGTGACGATCTCGCCCGCGTGCACTTCGAGGTCGATGCCCTGGACGGCGGAGATGTTGCCGTAGCTGACCGAGAGATCCTTGAGCTCGAGCATGGCCGGGCCGCTGCCCCGTGACGAAGGCGGGCGCTTCGGCGCTGCGCTGGCTGTCATCGCTTGGCCGCCTTTGCCTGCTCGGTCCCCGACTTGCCGAGGTAGGCCTCGACGACCCGGTCGTTGGTGCGGATCTCCTCCGGTGAGCCCTCGGCGATCTTCTCGCCGCGGTCCAAGACGGTGATGCGCTCGCTGACCCGCATGACGACGCTCATGTCGTGCTCGATCAGCAGGATCGAGACGTCCCGCTCGTCGCGCACCCGGTGCACGAAGTCGGTGAACACGCCGGACTCCTGCGGGTTCATGCCCGCGGTTGGTTCGTCGAGCAGTAGCACCGCGGGGCGCAGTGCCAGCGCGCGCGCGACCTCGAGGCGGCGCTGGTCGCCGTAGGACAGGTTGCGGGCGTACTCGTAGCGGCTCTTGCCGATACCGACGTAGTCGAGCAGTTCGGCTGCCTGCGCACGCGCCTCGCGCTCCTCACGGCGCTTGCGCGGCGAGCCGAAGACGGTGCCGATGATGCCCGTCTTCAGGTGGGAGTGCATGGCCACCATGACGTTCTCCTCGGCCGTCATGAGGTTGAACAGCCGGATGTTCTGGAACGTGCGTGCCAGGCCGAGCTGGGCGATCCGGTGCGGCGGGCGTCCGGTGACGTCGGTGCCAGAGAGCTCCACCCGGCCCGAGGTCGGCTTGTACAGCCCGGTCAGGATGTTGAAGAACGTGGTCTTGCCGGCGCCGTTCGGGCCGATCAGGCTGACGACGGCACTGCGCGGGACGGTGAAGGAGACGTCGTTGACCGCCACCAACCCACCGAATTTGATAGTGATGTTCTCGGCCCGCAGCGCCGACGGGCCGTCGGGCGGCCCGGTGTGCGCCGGTGCGGACGGCCCGGTGGCCGGCGTGTCGGGCGTTTCGACGGTCATGTGCCCTTCTCCGTGCCGATGTGCTCGGTGGTCGCCGCGACCTCTGCGGCGGAATCGCCGCCCTCGAGCTGCTGCGCGGCGTCGACGTCGGCCCCGAGCGACTCGGCCTCGGTCCGGGACGGCTCGTGCATGAGCTGCTGGGTGCGCCGCTCGGGGAAGAGCCCCTCGCGGCGGAACAGCATCATCAACACCAGGATGACGCCGAACACGAGGAACGTGTAGTTCGAGATCTCGATGTGCTGGTTGAACGTGCTGTTGTAGATGCTGCCCAGCTGGATGAGCCCCGAGTTGTTGATCCAGTCGAGCACGATCGCACCGATGAGCACGCCCCAGACGTTGCCCATGCCGCCCACCACGACCATAATCAGCACGAAGATCGACTGCGCGAACGAGAAGCTGTCCGGCAATGCGCCGCCGACGGTCTCGGAGTACGCCACCCCGCCCAGCCCGCCGAACAACGCGCCGACGCCGTACGCCGACAGTTTGGTCCGCACGAGCGGCACGCCCATCATGTTCGCGGCCAGCTCGTCCTCGCGGATCGCGAGCCACGAGCGTCCCAACCGTCCGCTGCGGATCCGCAGGGACACGAACAGGCAGATCGCGACGAGACCGCACAGGATCAGGTACAGGTAGGGCAGGGCATCGGCCTGCAGTCCCAACTGCTTGGGGAAACCGAGGTAGTTCAGCGGGCTCGTGTTGATCGGGTCGACCGGGTTGATGCCCCGGGTGCCGTTGGTGAGGTTCTTGCCGAAGATGGCGCCGCCGTTGCGGAAGAACTCCGGCACGATCTCGCCGAACCCGAGCGTCACGATGGCCAGGTAGTCCCCGCGCAGGCGCAGGGTCGGCGCGCCGAGCAGGATGCCAAAGATGCCGCACACCACGGCACCGATGACCAGCACGAACCAGAAGTTGAGGTGCAGGCCGGGCACGGCGGCCACGCCCTTCACCGAGAGCACGTGTCCGGTGAAGTGCTTGTTCCACTCGGTCAGGAAGCTGGACATGCACCAGGCACCCACGTAGGCCCCGATGGCCCAGAAGGCGACGTAACCGAGGTCGAGCAGGCCTGCGTAGCCGATGACGACGTTCAGGCCCAGAGCCATGATGGCGTAGACCAGGCACTCGTTGATCTTCGACAGCTGCGCCCAGTCCTGCACGCCGCCGGCGACGTTGTCCGCCAGGTTAGGGACGACGTTGTTGTAGAAGTAGAAACCGAGCGCCGCGACGACCAGGCAGCCGATGGCCCAGCGGGCGTCGTGGGACAACCGGATCCTGCGGGTGGAGCCCGGACGCCTGCTGCTGGCTGCGATGGTGGCCATCGTCTACACCTTGTCCGTCGTCCGCTTGCCGAGGATGCCCTCGGGCTTGAAGACCAGCACGATGATCAGGATGCTGAAGACGACCGTCTGGTCCCAGTTCTGCCCGAGGCCGTAGGTGTCGTTCTGGGACTGGATGATGCCGATCGCGATGCCGCCCACAACGGCACCGACGAGATCACCGATGCCGCCGAGCACGGCGGCGGTGAACGCGATCAACCCGAGCCGGAAGCCGGCGTCGTAGCGCGTCAGAGCGATCGACTCCATGTAGAGCGTCGCTGCGACCCCGGCCATCGCGCCGCCGAGGGCGAAGGTGAAGGAGATCGTCCGGTTCACGTCGATGCCCATGAGGCGGGCACCGTCCTGGTCCTGCGCTACGGCGCGCATCGCCTTTCCCTGGCGGGTGCCCTTGACGATGTAGGACAGGGCCAGCAGGACGACGGTCGTGACGATGACGACCACCACGAACGAGTAGGTGACGTTGAGCCCGATGAAGGTGAAACCCGTCTGATCGCCGCGCTTGTTGTAGAAGACGGTGCTCCAGTTCTTCGGCCCGGCGCCATTGATGAGCTGGCCGACGTTCTGGAAGATGAAGCTCAACCCGATCGCCGTGATCAGCGGCGCCAGTTTCGGGGCGCTGCGCAGGCGGCGATAGGCGAAGAACTCGGCGCCGACGTTGATGCCGGCGCAGAAGATCATGCAGACCGCCATCGTCAGCAACATGCCGAGGTAACCGGTGAGCGTGGGCGAGCTGAGGCCCAACCAGTTCACCATCATGTTCGCCGTCAACATGGTGCCGAGCATGAACAGGTCACCGTGCGCGAAGTTGATCAGCTCGATGATGCCGTACACGAGCGTGTAACCCAACGCGATCAGCGCGTACGTGGCTCCGTTGCTGAGCCCGATGATCATGTTGTTGCCGAACTCGGTCGGGCCGTCGATCAGGTTCTTCACCAACCACACGGCAAGTGCGGCGACGAGCAGGATCCCCACCGCCCGCTCGGCGGCGGCGCCGAGCTTGATCCTCGGTCTGCGCAAGGTCCGGGCCGTCAGAACTGCCACTGGGATGTCGCCTTCGTTCGGGATCCGGCTGGCGGAGCGCCGCCGGATCGTGCGGACGATATCTCGTTGTCAACACCAGGGTCGGATGTCGCCGGCAGGTCCGCCGACGACATCCGACCCTAGCGAGTTCGCTACTTGACCGACTGCGGCTGCAGGAACGTCTCCGACTTGTTCTTCATCTGCAGGATCGAGATGTCCTTCGCGCTGACGTCACCGGTCTTCGTGTCGATGGTGAACGCCTTGCCCAGCACCGAATCGGTGGCGCTGATGGAGATCGGCGTGCTGCCGAACACCTGGTTGATGACGCCCTGTCGGGTGCCGTCGGACTTCGCGATCGCGGCCAGGATGACCTGCAGGGCGGCCGCACCGTAGAGCGGGTAGCTGCCCACCGGCGCGGTGCCGTACTTCGCCTTGTACGCGGCCAGCAGCTTCTGGCCGGCACCGGCCTGCTTGGTCAGCTGCTCGGACGCCAGGCCCGAGAAGCTGAGGTACATGCCCTGCGACTGCGGCAGCTTGTCGAGGTCCGGGTAGCCGGTGAAACCGTCGGGCGCCATCATGAGGACCTTGTTGTTGTCGCCCAGGATGTTGAACTTATCCTTGACGAGCTGACCACCGTTCAGGTCGTAGGTACCGCCGATGAACAGGCAGCCCGGGTTCTTCTGCTTGATCTTGGACATGAGCGCCGTGTAGTTGGTCGCCTTGGAGTCCCAGGAGTCGTTGCCGAGAATGGTGATGCCGTCGGCCTTCGCGGCCGTGGCGAACGCACCGGCCACGCCCTTGCCGTACGTCGAGTTGTCGTTGACGACGTAGCAGCTCTTGATCTTCTTCGACTGGCTCAGGAAGTCGGCGTCGGCCTGACCCTGGTAGTCGTCGGTGGTGACGACGCGAGCGTAGTTGCGCTTGCCGCTGGGGTAGTACTTCTCCGGCTCACCCGGGTCGTTGCCCGCGTAGGACTTGGTCAGGCCGGGGCTGGTGTTGGCATCGGAGACCATGAGCATCGGCGCGCCGTTGAGGATCGGCACCTCGAGCTTGGCGCAGCCGGAGTTGAACGTACCCATGACCGCGATCTCGTTCGTGGACGCGACGTGCTTCTGAGCGTTCGAGGTACAGGTCGAGGGGTCCCACGAGCCGGTGGAGGCCACCGCGTCGTCGTAGAACTTCAGCTTGATCTTGTACTTGCCCGCGACGTCACCATGCTGGTCCAGGTAAAGCTGCATCATTTTGTTGGTCGAGTCGTTGGCGTCCTTGTTGGACCCCTGCAGGGGAAGGTCAGTCGACACCGTCAGGGTCTTCCCGCCGCTGCTTGCGGTACCGGTGCCGGAGCTGCTGCTACTGCTGCTGCTGCTTTTGCACGCCGCGAGGCCGCTCATCGCAACGGCGACGGCCAGGCTTGCGCCGACGATCTTGTGAACCCGCACTATTGATCCTCCTGAAGGTGCACCGACGAGCGCCCTGCTCGTGGTCCGTGCCGACTGATCGGCTGCGAAGGCGGTCAGCCTAAGCGCTCTGGACGCAGCCCGGCTGCACTTCCCTGAGCCGTGACTGTGTCGTGACCTTTTTTGGCGCCCGACAACGGCACGGCGTCCATAGCTGTCCGACGCGGTTGTCTCGCTCCCTCCCGAGGGGTCCACGGATCAGGCCGGGGCTGTCTGCTCCGGTGCGTCGCCCGCGAGGATGAGGTCGGCGACGGCGCGCATCGACGTCCGGTTGTCCATTGCGGCGCGCTGGATCCAGCGAAACGCCTCCGGCTCGTTGAAACCGTGCTGGGTCATCAGCAGACCCTTCGCACGTTCGATCAGCTTGCGGGCCTCGAGCCGCTCGCGCA
>CAZZZE010000117.1:0-7910 GCA_964658365.1 uncultured Jatrophihabitantaceae bacterium | reverse complement strand
CGCCGGCGGCGCGGACGACGCGCCGCGGCCCGCACTGCGCGGCGGTTGGCGCGACCCGGCCCGATTGCAGCGGCGCCAGCTCCACCCCGGCCCCGGGGCCTGGCGCTCGTCCGGCTGGTAGCCCGGCTGCGTCGAGGCCGCTCGATCGAGCGTCCGCGTCAGCTCGGGCGGAACGTCGCGATCTCGCGCAGCGCGTCGATGCAGCCGGCGACACCGGCCTCGAACTGGGCCTTGCCGGCCTCTGCGGTGGCGCCGGTCGGGTCGCCGATGGTGCCGTCCGTCCCGAAATCGTCCGACAGCCAGCCGAAGCTGACCCGCTTGCCGAAACCGACGTGCCGGTAGTCGGCCATACCTTCGGGTACGGAGCGGACGGCGTGCTCCATGTGCACGAGGTCCGGGCGCAGGTGCAGCATGACCGACGTCTCGCTGTACCCGCCGTGGATGCCGAGCCCCAACTCGTTCTCGGGCGCAGCGGTGCTGCGGCCGCCCTGGTCGGGCGGCACCGACGGGTGCATCAGGAACGTCCGCAGGCCGAACTCGCGACGCAGCTCGCGGCAGGCCACCTGCAGCAGCGCGCTGTTGCCGCCGTGGCCGTTGAGGAACACCAGCCGCCGCGCCGGCGAGGCCGCCACCGAACGGCCGATGTCGACCAGCACCCGCATCAGCGTGTCCCACGACAGCCAGATCGTGCCCGAGGACCAGGCGTGCTCGTCGGACTTGGTGAAGGCCAGCGTCGGCAGCCGCCAGACGTCGAGTTCACCGGCCACCTCGGCGGTGACCGCCGCGGTGTAGGCGTCGGCCACGGTGTAATCGGTCGACACCGGCAGGTGCGGGCCGTGCTGCTCGACGGCGCCCAGCCCTAGCAGGACGACCGAGTCCGGGCCAAGCCGGTCGGTCGAGGCCGGTCCGGTGAGATCGATGAACTCGGGCATGGGGACCCCTAGGCCGCCGCGAGCTTGCCCGGGTTGAGCAGGCCCTTCGGGTCGTAACTGTCGAGCACCGCGCGGATGCCGTCGATGCGCCGGTCGAGCGTCCAGGTGTGCGGGCTGTGGATGCCGACGCCGAGCGCACGCAGTTCGGCCATGCCGCGGTAGACGTCGTCCTCGCTGACGAACGGCGCCATGAGCATGCCGCCGAGCGTCCCGGGCATCTTCTCGAGGTGCAGCGTGCTGTCGGCGTAGACGGCGCGCACGGCATCGGCGTCGTCGCCCAGCACGTCGCCGCCGACCTCGAGGTGGAACCAATAGTCCGGCTTCTTCTTCTGCATGTGGAACGTCGTGTGGTTGTAGGACAGCGAGGTCACCCGGTCGGAGCCCTTCATGCCCGGGCGGACGTCCAGCACGTCACCGCCGTGCGCGGCGACCAGCCCACGGGCCGCGTCGACGGTAGAGACCTCGAGGATCGCGCGCAGCGACAGCCGTTCCGGGTCGATCGCCTTGTCCCGCGGCAGGAACGACGCGATCAACGCCTCGTCGCCGGAGATGAGGCGTGGTGTCTCGGGCATGTCGTCGGCGAGCGCGCGCATGGCGGCGACGAGGTCGTCGAACCGGTCGAACGCGGCGAACAAGGCGATCCAGTCGTGCACCGGGTCGATCCGCACGGTGGCCCGGGAGATGACGCCGGTGGTGCCGTAGGCGTGGACGAACGGCAGCGTCTCGGGCCCCTCGACGTGCCGCAGTCCGGACCGCCCGTCGGCCGCCGCGACGTCGAGGGCGGTCACGAAGCCGTCGGCGTTGGTGCCGTGCCGCAGTGACCCGGTGCCGCCGCTGCCGCCGGCCAGGAAGCCGCCGAGCGTCGAGCCCTTGGTCGACGGGTACATCCACAACTCGCGACCGTGCCCGGCGAGCACGTCCTCAAGGTCACGCATGCGCACGCCGGCCTCGGCCGTCACCGTGGTGTCGGCGACCGACACGACGCGCCGGCACTCGCTGACGTCGATGAGCACGCCGCCGTGCAGCGGGATGGCCTGGCCGTAGTTGCCCAGGCCGGTGCCGCGCGCGGTGATCGGGACGTCGAGGTCGAAGGCGTGCTGCACGACGACGGCGATCTCGTCGGCCGTGCGCGGGGTGACCACGACGTCGGCGAGACCGGCCGGGAGCCGGGCCGTCAGGATCGGCGACATGTGCGCCCAGTCGACCGAGAGCCGCTCGCGGCGCTGCTCGTCGAGGCTGACCGCTGTCGAGCCGAGGGCCGAACTCACGCGGGACACGAACTCGGCGATGGTGTCCGCGGCAACCGTCACCCGCGCGACGCTAACCGCGCGATGTTTCTGTCGAATGACGCTGTCGGTGGCAGGGCCACCCTGCGCCCGGGTGCTACTCGTAGCGCGGGCGAAACACCCGCGTGTTGAGGTGGGCCGGTGGCAAGCGCACCGGATCTGCCCGAGTCGACGGACGTCGTCGTGGTGGGCGGTGGCCACAACGGGCTCGCGTGCGCCGCGTACCTGGCGCGGGGCGGCCGGGAGGTCGTCGTGCTCGAGGCCCGCGACACGGTGGGCGGTTGCGCGTCGACGGTCGACGCGATCGGTGCGCGGGTCAACATCTGCAATTGCGATCACTCGATGGTGCTGGCCAGTGGGATCGTCGACGACCTGGACCTCGCGTCGCACGGACTGCAGTACCTCGACGTCGACCCGATGTCGACCGCGATCGCGTGGGACGCGACGTCACCGCCGTGGGTCCAATGGCGCAGCATCGAACGGACGATCGACGGCCTCGCCCGGACCGACCCGTCGGTCGCTGTCGCCTACCGCCGCTACCTCGACGTCGCGCTGCCCGCCGCCCGGCTGATGCTCGAGGTCCAGCGGGCGCGGCCCGGCATCCCCACCATCGGCGCCGCGGCCGCGCGTCGCGGGCTGCGCGGCAGCACCACGCTGCTGCGCTGGTCCCGCTCGAGCCTGCTGGACGTGCTGAGCGGGTTCGGCCTGCCCCCGTGGCTGATCGCCGCGGTCGCGACGTCCGGGCCGGCGGTGTGGGGACTGCCGCCGAACGCGGCCGGCACCGGGCTGGCCGCGCTCGGGCCGGCGGTGCGGCACCTCGTCGGCGTCGGCCGCCCGGTGGGTGGCAGCGGCGCGCTGCCCGCGGCGCTCGCCGCCGCCGCGGAAGCGCACGGCGCCCGCCTCGTGACGGACGCGCCCGTCGACGGGCTCACCGTGCGCGGTGGACGGGTGCTGGGCGTCCGCCTGCGCGACGGGCGCCGCGTCGCCGCGCCGACGGTCGTGGCCGCCGTCGACCCGCGCACCGTCCTGCTCGACTGGCTGCCCGACGTACCGGTCGACGAGCGCTACCGGCAACCGGCCGGCGAGGGCTACGAGTCCAAACTCGACGCGGTCGTGACGCGCCTGCCCCAGCTGCGCGCGCTGGCCGAGCTGCCCGAGGACGTGCTGCCCGCGTCGGCGCGCGGGGTGTCGACGACGCTGGTGTGCCCGACGCCCGAGCAGCAGATCGCGGCGGCGGCGGCCCGGAGCCGTGGCGAGGTGTCCGACCCGCCGATGTTCCTCGTCAACACGCCGTCGGTGCTCGACCCGAGCATGCGGCCGGACGCGGACAGCCACCTGCTGAGCCTCGAGGTGCTGTGGACGCCGTACGCGCTCGCCGGTGGCTGGGTCGACTCGCCGCAGCCGTGGGGCTGGCTCGAACGGCTGGCCGGGCTGTGCGAACCGGGTCTCACGGACTCGGTGCGGCAGTGGCGGCCCGTCACGCCGGCGGACTACGAGCGCGACTTCGGGCTGGCCCGCGGGTACGCGCCCTCGTACCCGGGCAGCGTGCTGGCCACGCTGCTCGGCCGCCGGCGCGAGCTGTCGCGCTACCGCACCACGGTCGACGGGCTGTACCTCACCGGCGCCGGGACGTTTCCCGGTGCCGGCGTGTGGGGCGCCAGCGGGCGCAACGCCGCGGCCACCGTCCTGAGCGCATGAATACCCCCTTCAGCCGGGGTGAACCGGCTGAAGGGGGTATTCATCGCAGCGGGCAGCCGGCTACGGCAGCTTGATGTTCTTGTCGAGGAACTGGTTGGTGGTCAACGTCGACGGGGCGAGATCGGACGCCAGCTTCTTGCCCGTCTTGCTGTAGATCGGCTTGAGGATGTCGATCAGCTGCTGCACGCGGGTGGCCTCGAACGAGCCGAGGTAGCCGGTGGCGGGGTCGTTGGCCACGATGCCGAGCTTCTTCTCGGTGGCCACCGCGTAGGCCGCGACGCCCGGCGTGTACACCCAGCCGTTGTTGTAGGCCTTCACCAGCTTGAGGATGAGCGCGTTGGTGGCCGCCGGCTTCCCGACGAAGTCGACGATCGCCTGCTGCATGATCGGCACCAGCTTGGTCAGGCACTTGGTCAGGCCGGGTAGTGCGGCCTTCCGGACGCCGAGCGCCTGCTGGTAGAAGTTGAAGCCCGCGTCGGCGATGAGCTGGTACTTCATCGGCTTGTCCCAGGCCTTGACCTCGTGCGAGTACGTGTACGGCTCGGACGTCGCGAAGCCCTGCACCGCGAACTTGCCCTTCGACCCGACGAACTCCGTCGGCGTGCCGTTGTAGTTGCCGTCGACCTGGCTCTTCTTCAGGATGCCCTTGCCGACGAGGTAGTCCATGTACGAGGCGCCGTCGAAGTACAGGACCTTGGTGTTGGTCTTGCCGATGTCGGCGATGGTCTTGAAGTCCGGGTGCTGCTGCGGCGACCACTGGATGATCTGCGGGCTCTTCTGCAGCCCGGCCAGCACGGCCACCGTCGGGTTGACGGCCGACAGCGACACCTGCTCGTCGGTGCTGATGTAGCCGAGCGTGATCGACTTGTCCTTGTAGAGCTGCGAGGTCACGGTCTGGAACCCGATGGCCGGCCCGCCCGAGCGGATCTCGACCTTCACCCCGGTGGGCTTGCCCTGCGCGTAGAGATCACCGGACACCGACTTCTTCTGGGCGTTGATCGTCGGGTTCGGGCCGAGCAGTTGGTACTGCCCGCCGTGCTCGCTCTCGGGGTTCCAGTCGGTCTGGATCACGACGGTCGACGGGCAGCCCGCAGCCTTGAGGTCGATCGCGGAGTCGGCCGCGGTCTTGGGTGCGGCCTTGGGCTTCGAGGCCGAACTGCTGCAGGCCGCCAGCACGGCGATGGCGCCGATGCTGAGCAGGACCATGCCGCGGCGCCGCATGTTTCGGGGTCGGGTCACTCGTGCTCCTTGGTGGATGGGTTGGAACGGTGGTTCATCCGCGGTTGGCCCGGTACCAGCGGCCGACGACGAGGTTGTTGAGCCAGCTGAAGAGCAGGAAGACGAAGATGCCGAGCAGGCTCGACAGCAACACACCGGCGAACAGCGGCGCGAAGTCCAGCTGGGCCAGGTAGCCGGAGAACAGCGTGCCGAGCCCGGCGACGCCCTGCTTGAAGTACAGCTCGCCGACGATCGCGCCGATGACCGAGAGCCCGGCCGCGACCCGGTACCCGGTGAACATGGCCGGCAGCGCCGCGGGCAGCTGCAGCTTGACCAGCCGGGTGAGCCGCCCCGCCTTGTGCAGCGTGAACAGCTCGTGGGACCCGCGATCGGCGGCCTGGAGGCCGAATACCGTGTTCGACACGATCGGGAAGAACGAGATCAGGACGCACACGATGATCCGGCTCTCGAGGCCGTAGCCGAACCAGAAACTGATCATCGGGATGATGGCCAGCACCGGCACCGTCTGCAGCATGATGGCCCACGGGTAGAGCGAGTTCTCCAGCCACTCGGCCTGCACCATGATCACCGCCGAGAGCGTGCCGAGCACCATCGCGATGAGGAGCCCGACGAAGGTGACCTCGGCGGTCCGCAGCAACCCGTGCAACAGCTGGCTGCGGTTGTAGCTGTTGACGAACCCGTCGTGGATCACCTGGTGCGGCGGCGGGAACTCGTAGCGCAGGTCCTTCTCCAGGACGACGTAGCTCACGAAGTACCAGACGCCGATGACGATGCCGAAGACCACGGTCGGGCCGATCAGGCTCATGAGCCGGGCCTTCAGCCCACGCCGCTGGGCTGCCGGGAGCAACACCGAACCGGGCGCCTGCGCAATGCCGGGGTCGACTGCGACGGGGTCCTGAGTTGTCGTCATGAGACGCTCCGGAGGTGGTGGGAGACCTCGCCGGAGAGTTCGGCGAACTCGGCGGTGTAGCGCAACTCGGGTGAGCGCGGATAGTCGAACGGCACGTCGATCTCGGCCACGATCCGGCCGGGCCGTCCGGACATCACGACGACCCTGGTCGACAGGAACACCGCTTCGGCGACCGAGTGCGTGATGAACAGCGCGGCGAACTCGCGCGCCCTGAACAGCTTGAGCAACTCGTCGTTCAGCCGCTCGCGAGTGATCTCGTCCAGGGCGCCGAACGGCTCGTCGAACAGGAAGATCTCGGGCTCGAGGGTGAGCGAGCGGGCCAGCGAGGTACGCATCCGCATGCCGCCGGACAGCTCGTGCGGCAGGTGCTTCTCGAATCCCGAGAGGCCGACCAGCTTGATGGCCTCCGCAGCCCGCTTTCGGCGTTCGGCCCTGGGCACGCCCTCGAGCTCGCAGAACAGCTCGATGTTGGCCTGGACGGTGCGCCAGGCCAGCAGCGTCGCGTCCTGGAAGACGTAGCCGACGTTGCGTCCGTTGATCTCGACGTCACCGGCGCTCGCCGTGTCCAGCCCGGACGCGATGCGCAGCAACGTGCTCTTGCCGCAGCCGGACGGCCCGACCACGCTGACGAACTCCCCGGGGTGCACGACGAGGTCGGCGTCGGTGAGCGCCACCGTCCCGTCCGGGAACTGCTTGGCGACGCCGCTGAACCGCATCGCGGCCGTGGACTTCTCGAGGGTTGCGCTCATGGGGTTACCTCCGCGTCGAGGGACAGCTGGGTGTCGATGCGCGTGCGGGCCACGAGGCGCCCGCCGCTCCAGACGAACCGGTCGGGGCTCGCGGCGCCGAGCGCCTCGTTGGCATCGATGGCCCGGATCGCGACGAGGTCGGCGCGCGAGCCGGCCTCGACGGCCACGGCCGGCCGGCGCAGCGCGGCGCGGCCGCCCGCCGTCAGCGTGCGCAGCGCGTCGGGCACGGACAGGTGGCCGTCGGTGACCATCAGCGCCCCGACCTCGAGCGCATCGCCGCGCCCGACCGGGTGGAAGGCGTCGCGCAGGTTGTCGCCGCCGGCCGCGACCGTCGCCCCGGCAGCCAGCAGTGCACGGACCGCGGTGAGCCCGCGCGGCGTGGCGACCGGGTGGTCGCGGCCCTGCAGGTAGAGGTTCGTCTGCGGCAGCGCGACGATCGCGATCCCGGCCGCCGCGACCTTGTCCGCCACCCGCCGCTGGACGTCCGCGGACTGCACGCCGAGGCTCACGCAGTGGCTGCCGGTGACGCCGTGCTCGAAGCCGGTGGCCAGCACCCGGTCGGCCAGGTGCTCGAGGGTGAGCATGCCCGGGTTCAGCGTCTCGTCGGTGTGCAGGTCGAGCGGCACGCCTGCCTCGCCGGCGATGTCGAGGCAGGCGTCGACCGCTGCGATGGGTTCGGGATCGAGGTGCGGGCAGCCGCCCGCGACGTCGGCGCCCTCGGCCAGCGCGATCTTCAGGTCGGTGCCGGCTGCGCCGAGGATCGGGTGGCCGATCAGCGCGACGAGCTCGAGGTCGACGGTGCCGCGCCAGGCCTCGCGGACCTCGACGAGCGCAGCGAGGGCGCGCAGGCCGAACGTCGAGCCGATGTTGACGTGGCTGCGCACGACCGTCGTGCCGTAGGCGAGGTGGATGCGCAGCGCGGCGTCGGCCCGGCGCCCGAAATCGGTGTGCGTGAACCCGTCGGCGACCTCGTTCATGGCGAGGATCGCGCCGAGCAGGTCACCGGTGCGGTTCACCGAACGCGAGACCGTCAGGGCCTTGTCGAGGTGGGCGTGCGGTTCGACGAAGGAGGGCAGCAGGACGTACCCCGCGAGGT
>CAZZZE010000116.1:0-7956 GCA_964658365.1 uncultured Jatrophihabitantaceae bacterium | reverse complement strand
CGGACGCGGAGGTGCACCGGTGACCGGCGTCCTGGACCGGCCGGCCGGCCCCGCCGCGCCCCCGACGACCCGGCCGGCACCGCTGCGCAACAGCTACCGCTTCGAACTCGTCAAGCTCGTCAGCCAGTGGCGCACCCGGATCCTGCTCGTCGTGTGCTGGCTTGCCCCGGCCGGCTTCGTCGCCGTCGTCGGCCAGCAGAGCTCGCTGCCCGCCGACACCGTGTTCGGCCGCTGGATGAGCCAGACCGGCTGGGCCGGCCCGCTCGTCGTCCTGGCCTTCTGCTGCAGCTGGGCGCTGCCGCTGCTGACCTCGCTGGTCGCCGGGGACGTGTTCGCCAGCGAGGACCGGCTCGGGACGTGGCGCCACCTGCTCGTGGCCGTCCGCTCCCCGCGGCGGATCTTCGCGGCCAAGGCGCTGGCCAGCCTCACCGTCATCCTCGCGCTGGTGCTCGGGCTCGCGGTGTCCGGCGCGGTGGGGGGCGTGCTCGCGATCGGCAACCGGTTCCTGGTCGGCCTCGACGGGCACTCGCTCACCCCCGGCGACGCGGCTCGCGCCGTGGCGCTGGCGTGGCTGTGCGCGCTCGCGCCGACCCTGGCCTTCGCCGCCCTGGGGCTGCTCGGGTCGGTGCTGTTCGGCCGCTCGCCGATGGGGCTGGCCATGCCCGCGCTGTTCGCGGTGCTGCTCGACGTCGCGCAGCTGCTGCCGCTGCCCGTCGTGGTGCGCGTCGCGCTGCCCAGCTACGGCTTCCTGTCCTGGCGCGGGCTGTTCACCGAGCCGCACCAGCTCATGCCGCTGGTGATCGGCGTCCTGGTCGGCCTGGCCTGGACGCTCGCCGCCACGGCCCTCGCCTACCGGCTGTTCGTACGCCGGGACTTCACCGACCTCGCCCACGACGGCTCGGGACGGCGCGCGGTGCTCGGCGCTGCCGTGCCGCTGACCGCGGTCTTCGCCCTCACCGTCGCCGTGGTGGCTACCGCGACACCGGCGACCGGCTCGGGGATCGACCGGCCCAAGCTCGACCGTTCGCTCGCCACCGCCTTCGGCCACCTCTACCGGTTGCAGTCCCGCGAGCTGCACCGCCCCGACGTCACCGAGACGCAGTTGCGCAGTACCGCAGCCTGCGACAAGGGCGGCTCGCTCGTGGCCGACAGCGGGCCGGGCAACGACTGGCGCTGCGTCGTCACCTGGCACATCCCCGGCGCGACCGCCGTCGGCTCCGCGATCTACCAGCTCGACGTCACACCCGACGGCCGCTACGTCGCCGACGGCGACGGACCGCAGTCCGTCAACGGCTTCTTCCAGCTGCACACCGCCACCGGCGACGCCCCCAACCCGCTCTGGCAGTTCGACGGCTCCGTCGACCTCGTCCAACCCGTCCCGAAGGAATAGCGCATGCAGGTATCACGACGTCGCCGGCCCAGCTCGCACTCCGGCCTCGGCGCACTACGTCGCAGCCGACGACTGTCCGTCGTCGCGGTCGGGTCGGCCACGGTCGTCCTGGCCGGCGCGGCGATCGCGTCGGCCTCCACCGGGGTGTTCGACCACCACCAGGTCGGCACCACGTATCGCAACGGGCTACAGGTCTCCAGCGACCAGAGCCTCAAGCCGCTCGGCGACGAGCTGGTCACCAAGTTCGGCAAGATCATGGGCTCGTCGCTCAGCCCCGACGGCCGGTACCTCGCCGCGAGCAGCACCGACAAGTCGGTGGCCCTGCAGATCTTCGACCTGTCGAGCTACAAGCTGATCTACACGGTGGGCTCGGCGACGTTCGTCAACCAGAAATTGAGCGACGGCACAGTCGGCCAGGAAGGCCCGGTCTACTCGCCCGACGGCAAGTACCTGTGGCTGTCCCAGCAGGACAAGCTGACCCGCTTCGCGGTTACCGGCAACGGCACGCTGGGCACCGCGACCGCCGTGCCGATGGCCAAGGTCGACGGCAACTCGGCGCTGCCCGGCAAGCCGGTGTTCTCGGCAGACGGGTCGACGCTCTACGTCCCGGTCAACGGGCAGAACACCGTCGAGGCGTTGAACCCTGACACCGGGGCGGTCGAGCAGACCTGGAAGGTCGGCATCGCGCCGCGCGAGATCGCGGTCGTCGGCTCGAAGCTCTACGTCAGCGACGAGGGTGGCCGCACCGCGCGGGCGGGGGAGACGACGATCAACTCCTACAACACGCAGGTGCCCGCCAACGGCTACCTCGGCACGTCGACCACCGGCACGCTGAGCGTCATCGACACCGCCCGGCCCTCCGCGACGGTCGGGTCGATCTCGGTCGGCCTGCACCCCACCGCGCTCTACACGCAGGGCAACGCACTGTTCGTGGCCAACACCAACAGCGACACCGTCTCGGTCGTCAACACCAGCAGCGACAAGGTCGTGCAGACGATCGCCACCCAGCCCTGGCCGTCGTCGAAGGTGGGCTACGAGCCGACGAGCATTGCGCTGACGAAGGACAACCACCTGCTCGTGACGCTCGCCCGTGCGAACGCGGTCGCCGTCTACAAGTACTCGGGCAACCCGCAGGAGCCGGTGAGCTACCTCGGACTGCTGCCGACGGACTACTACCCGTCCGACATCGCCACGAGTGGCAAGGACATCGTCGTCACCAACACCCGCGGCATCGACGCCCGCGGGCCAGACCTGACGTTCGCCAAGGGCACCGGCACGGTGCCGGTGAGCGGTCACGGCACACACAGCACAACGGCCTCGCTGACCCGCTTCACGCTGCCCAACGACCGCGCGATCGCGAAGGACACCGCGACGGTCTTCGCCCAGAACGGTTGGACGAACAACGACGTCAAACAGGCCCGCAACTCCAAGGCGAAGCCGGTGGCGGTCCCGACGCGGCTGGGCAGCCCTTCGACGATCAAGCACGTCTTCCTGCTGGTGAAGGAGAACCGCACCTACGACCAGATCCTGGGTGACGACAGCCGGGGCAACGGCGACGCGACGCTGGCCCAGTTCGGCGCGAACGTCACCCCGAACCAGCACGCGCTGTCCAAGCAGTTCGGGCTCTACGACAACACCTACGACGTCGGCACCAACTCCGCCGAGGGTCACAACTGGCTGATGCAGGGCGACAACCCCGAGTACACCGAGTCCTCGGCCGGCGAGTACATCCGCAGCTACGACACCGAGGACGACGTCCTAGGCCACCAGAGGTCGGGTTTTCTCTGGACGGCGGCCGAGTCGGCCGGCAAGACCGCGCGCGACTACGGCGAGTTCACCCAGTTCGAGACCAAGCCGGCCGACGCCACGTGGCAGAAGTACTACTGCGTGGCGCGCAGCGTCGACAACGGCGGCAACCCGAGCCAGCTGACCGACGCGTCTGTCAAGCAGGACACCGAGTCCCCGATCCCGTCGCTGAACGCGATCACCGACCACGACTACCCGAAGTTCGACACCGACATCCCGGACCAGTACCGCTACCAGATCTGGAAGCAGGACTTCGAGAAGAACGGCCCGGCGAACCTGAACATGTTCTGGCTGTCCAGCGACCACACCGGCGGCACCCCCGACCCGGAGGCGCAGGTCGCCGACAACGACCTGGCGGTCGGCAAGATCGTCGACACGATCTCGCACAGCAAGTACTGGAAGGACTCGGCGATCTTCGTGGTCGAGGACGACAGCCAGGACGGTGCCGATCACGTCGACGGCCACCGCGCGCCGGTGCAGGTCATCAGCCCGTACGCCCAGCACGGCGCCGTCGACAGCACGTACTACTCGCAGATCACGATGGTGCGCACCATCGAGCAGATTCTCGGCGCGCAGCCGCTGAACCAGAAGCTGGCCGCAGCTACGCCAATGTACGGCGCTTTCACCAACACGCCGAACTACACGCCGTACACGGCGGTGGCGAACCAGGTGCCGCTCACCGAGGGCGTCGCGCAGACACCGTCCTGCGGTGACGACACGCTCGGCAAGACCGGCGCCGCCGCGAAGAAGGTGACGGCCCAGGCGAAGAGCAAGGCGGCCGTGCCCGCGGCGGAGCAGAGCGTCGCCGCGCAGTGGCAGACGTGGCGCTCGAAGCAGCGCTTCACCGGCGCCTCGGCCGTCCCCGACTACGCCAACCCGGAGCAGATGAACCGCTACACCTGGTATCAGGCGCACGAGTGGACCAAGCCCTACCCCGGCGACAAGAAGATCTATACGCCGTCGCAGGTGCCGGGCGCGAACATCCCGAGCGGCGACCACGACAACTGATCCCGCACACGTCGCACACCTCGACCTCGACCGCCACCTGCGATCGCTCCCGTACCCAGATCCATGGGCCAGGCAGCGACCCACGCATTCGCGCGGACGTTATCCTGCGGTCGGTGCCGACAGAGGGAGTCCTTCCATGGGCCTGATGGACCGCGTCCGCGGCCAGTTCATCGACATCGTCGAGTTTCTCGACGACAGCCGCGACACCATCGTCTGGCGGTTCCCACGGCAGGGCAACGAGATCAAGATGGGCGCGCAGCTCGTCGTCCGCGAGGGGCAGAACGCCGTCTTCGTCAACGAGGGCACCATCGCCGACGTGTTCACGCCCGGCACGTACACCCTCGAGACGCGCAACCTGCCGGTCCTGTCGGACCTCAAGGGCTGGAAGTACGGGTTCAACTCGCCGTTCAAGGCCGAGGTCTACTTCGTCAGCACGCGGCTGTTCACCGACCTCAAGTGGGGCACGCAGAATCCGGTGACCATGCGCGACCCCGAGTTCGGCGTCGTCCGGCTCCGCGCGTTCGGCGCCTATGCCATCCAGGTCGTCGACCCCGCCAAGCTGCTGCGCCAGCTCGTGGGCACAGACCCGCAGTTCCGTACCGAGGAGGTCTCGGACTTCGTCCGCGAGACGATCGTCAGCCAGGTGGGCACCGCGCTCGGCAACTCCCACCTGCCGATGCTCGACCTCGCGGCCAACCAGCAGACCATCGCCGCCACGCTGGCCGGCACACTCACGACGAATCTCGCCGACATGGGCCTGAGCGTGCCCAGGCTCGTCATCCAGAACATCTCGCTGCCGCCCGAGGTCGAGGCCGTGCTCGACAAGCGCACCTCGATGAACGTCGTCGGCAACCTCGACCAGTACACGAAGTTCCAGGCCGCCAACGCGATCGAGGACGCAGCGTCCAACCCCGACGGCGGCAACAGCGGCCTTGGTCTTGGTGTCGGCGTGGCCCTGGGTCGCCAGGTCGGTGACGCGCTCGCGCCTGAGGGTGCGGCCGCGGCACCCGCGCCGGCCGGACCACCGCCGCTCCCCGGCCAGGGCGCGCCGTTCTACCTGGGTATCGGTGGCCAGCAGGTCGGCCCGCTCGACCCTGCCGCCGTCGCGCAGAAGATCGCGGCCGGCGAGATCACCCGCGAGACGCTCGTGTGGCGCCAGGGCATGGCCGGCTGGGTGGCGGCATCGACGGTGCCCGAGGTCGCCGCCCTGTTCGCCGCGACGCCGCCGCCGCTGCCGCCGGCATGAGCGAACCCGCGCCGCCGCCACTGCCCCCGTCGCAGCCGGCTGCCCCGGCGCCGCGCTTCACATGCTCGAACTGCGGCGCGCAGACCTACTACGCGCCGGGAACCTCGATGCTGCGGTGCTCGGCCTGCGGCACCGAGCAGGCGATCGCCGACGACGGCCGGGTCGTCGTCGAGCACTCCTACGACGAGTGGGCGGCCCTGCCGCCGAAGCCGGTCGCCAGCATCGGCGAGCAGGTGCTGCAGTGCCAGAACTGCGGCGCTTCCACCGAGACCGACCTGCTGGCCGACCGGTGCCAGTTCTGCGGCGGCGTGCTGATCGCCCTGACCAGCCCGCCCGGTCTCGTCGTCCCCGAGGCCGTCGTCCCGTTCGGCATCGACCAGAGCGCCGCAAACACCGCGTTCGCGTCCTGGGTGCGTTCGCGCTGGTTCGCGCCGAACGCGCTGAAGAAGGTCGGCTCCACCGAGGCGATCAAGGGAACCTACGTTCCGCACTGGACGTATGACGCCCACACCGAGACCGACTACGTGGGCCAGCGCGGTGAGCACTACTGGGTGACGGTGACCCGGACGGTGTCCGACGGCCAGGGCGGAACCCGGCAGGAGAACGTCCAGGAGATGCGGACGCGGTGGTGGCCGGCGTCCGGCCGGGTGGCCCGCGACTTCGACGACGTCGTCGTGCGCGGCAGCCACCAGCTCTCGCCGCAGCGTCTCGAGCAGGCCGGCCCGTGGGACCTGACCAGCGCGGTCGCCTACCGTCCCGAGTTCCTCGCCGGCTACTCGGCCCTGCGCTACGACGTCGATCCCGACGTCGGGTTGCAGGACGCGCGCGGCCAGATGGAGAGCGTCGTCCACGACGACTGCCGCGCCGACATCGGTGGCGACGAGCAGGTCGTGTCGCGCATGGACGTCCGCTACGCGGCAGTGATGTTCAAGCTGGTGCTGCTGCCGCTGTGGATCGCGTCCTACCTGCACGCCGGCAAGACCTTCCAGGTGCTGGTCAACGCCAACACCGGCGAGGTCGTCGGTGACCGGCCCGTCAGCAAGGTGAAGGTGGCGCTCGCCGTGCTGGCAGCCCTGATCGTCATCGGGGTGGTGCTGGCGATCTACCTCGCCAACCACCGGAGCGGATCGAGCTCGTGATCAGAGGCTGAGCTCGGTGCGCTCGCGCTCGTAGGTCGCCAGCGACGCGGCCTCGAAATCGACGCCGCTCGCCAGCGCGTCCAGCTGCCCGGAGCGGGTCTCCGCGCGGGTACGCAGCAGGGTGCGGCAGGCGGTGTCCGTCGTGGTGATGAGCTGCTCGACCTGCGCGCTGACCACCGGTAGCGCCTCGCGCTGCTGGTCCTCGGTCAGCTCCGCGAGAGCGGCCAGTGAGGCGTCGAGTTCGCGCGCCGACGCGGTGACCTCGGCGAGGACGGTGGGTCCATCGGCGCGGAACACCCGACCGTCCGCCGGCTCGAGCACCGCGCGAGCCGCGCGCAGTTGGGCCTCGAGGCGCTGGCGCAGCAGTGCGACGTCGCGCCGCGGGCCCTGCGGCATGGACCTGGTCTGCGCGATCTGCGTGCGGATGCGCACCCGTTCGACGGCGTCGCGGGAGTTGCGGTTCACCCGCCAGGCCACCACCCCGGCGGCACCGCACGCCGCCACGGCCACCAGCACCACGACCAGCGTGATCACCATCGCCACCTCCGACCCTCGGTTGCGCCCAGCATAGGGACGCAGCGGTGCACCCCCGTGTACCGTTCCCGGGGGCGCAGCTCAAGCCGCGAGCGTTCGCTTCATCGCCGTGAGGTGCATTGTTCGTGATGACGCTCAACCCGCAGGAACTGTCCGAGATCTTCACGGCCGTCGGCCGCCGCCTGGCCGCCCAAGCCGATCGCGACAGCGCCCTGCAAGTGCTCTCCGAGGCTGCCGTCGAACAGGTTCCCGCGGCCGAATACGCGGGGGTGACGGTCGGGCGCCGGGGCCGCATGTCAACCGTAGCCGCGACGAGCGAGCTGGTCCGCACCGTCGACGACATCCAGTACCAGCTCGGCAGCGGACCTTGCGTGGACGCCCTCATCGACGACACGACGTTCAACGCCGCGGACCTGCGCAGCGACGGGCGCTGGCCCGAATTCGGCCGCCGCGCCGTCACGGCCACCGGCATCACCAGCATGCTGTCGTTCCGGCTCTTCTTCGAAGACGACGACGGGTTGATCGCCGGCCTGAACCTCTACTCGCACCAGCCCGCCGCGTTCGACGCCTCGAGCGAGAGCGTCGGCGTGCTCATGGCCACGCACGGAGCGCTCGCGCTGGCCAGCGCCTCGGCCCGTCGCAAGAACACGAACCTGCAGAACGCCCTGGAGTCCAACCGCGACATCGGCGTCGCGATCGGCATCCTCATGGCGTTGCACAAGGTGACCCGCGAGCAGGCCTTCGACCTGCTCGTCATCGCCAGCCAGCGCACGCACCGCAAGCTGATCGCGCTCGCCCGCGAGGTGGTCGAGACCGGCGCGCTGCCCGGCTAG
>CAZZZE010000115.1:0-7982 GCA_964658365.1 uncultured Jatrophihabitantaceae bacterium | reverse complement strand
GGCGCGCTGGAGCGTGGCTGGGCGCGGACAACTCGGTGGGGGTCAGGCGGCGACGAGCTCCGGCTCAGCGGCCAGGGCCGGGTTCGGCGTCGTGTCGCGCAGCGCCAGGTAGGCGGCGACGCCACCGGCGGCGACCAGGATCGCGGCGACGATCAGGCCCCAGCGGTAGCCGGTGAGGAACGCGTCGACGGTGCTGTGACCGGCGTGCAGCGCGGCGGTCTGCCGGTTGGCCAGGATCGCGCCGATGACGGTGATGCCGAGCAACCCGGCGACCTCGCGGGCGGCGTTGAAAATGCCTGACGCGACCCCGGCCTGGGCCACCGGCATCGTCCCGATGATCATGGCCGTCAGCGGCACCGAGAGCCCGCCGCCGATCCCGATGAGCGCGAAACTCGGCATCAGCGACAGGTAGGACGAGCCCTCGCCGAGCAGCGTGACGGATGCGATGCCGGCCGCCATCAGCAGCATCGCGAGCCCGGCCGAGCGGTGCGCGCCGATGCGGGCCGAGATGCGCTCGGCGAGCACCGCGCCGGTGGCCATCAGCAGCGCCATCGGCACGAACGCGGCGCCGGCCTCGGTGGGGGAGAAGCCCAGCACGTTCTGCAGGTACAGGGAGGTGAAGAAGTAGATCCCGAACAGCCCGAAGCCCCACATGACGATGGCCGTGATGCCGCCGGTGAACACCCGGTCGGTGAACAGCCGGACGTCGATCATCGGATCCGTCACCACCCGCTCGACGAGGGCGAACAGCGTGAACGCGCCGGCCGCGACGGCGAACCCGGCGACGATCGGGGCGGACGTCCACCCCTTGTCCTGGCCCTCGATGAGCGAGTACGTCAGGCCGAGCAGGCCGGCGACCGAGAGCACGATGCCGGGGACGTCGAGGCTGCGCCGCGCGGTGGCGACGTCGGCCGGGATCGCCCACAGGCCCGCGGCGATGGTGGCCGCGCCGACCGGCACGTTGATGAAGAAGATCCAGCCCCAGTCGAGGTGCTGGCTGATCAGCCCGCCGAGCAGCGGCCCGACCGCGAGCGCGAGAGCGCCGACCGCGCTCCAGATGCCGATCGCCGCCGTGCGCTCCTTCGCGTCCGGGTAGAGGTTCGTGATGATCGACAACGTGGTCGGCGTGACCAGGGCCGCGCCGATGCCCTGGATCGCCCGGCTGGCCACCAGGGCGTCGACGTCGCCGGCCAGGCCGGCGGCCAGCGACGCGAGGGTGAACACCGCGAGCCCGGTGACGAACAGCCGGCGCCGGCCCAGCACGTCGCCCAGCCGACCGCCGGCCAGCAGCAGGCTGGCGAAGGCGAGCAGGTAGCCGCTGACCACCCACTCCAGACCGGACGTCGACAGGCCGAGGTCGCGCTGGATGGCCGGGATGGCCACGTTGACGATGTTGTTGTCGAGGTAGGTCATGAACGTCGCGAGGGACACCGTGATCAGTGCCCACGTCCGCTGGTCGGTCCTCATCAGATCTCCTATACGTCGTACATTTACGTTGTACAGGAGGATGCGCTGTACGGCGTATAGTTGTCAAGCGTGAGTCCCAAGAATGCCGTCCTGAGCCGCGAGGCGATCGTGGAGCGCGCGCTGCAGATCGCCGACGACGAGAGCATCGGAGCCGTCACCGTCCGGCGCCTGGCCCAGGAGTTCGGCGTCACGCCGATGGCCCTGTACTGGCACGTCCCGAACAAGGACGAGCTGTTCGCGGCGATGGGCGACAGCTTCTACGACGGCATAAAGCTGCCCGGTGACGGCGAGTGGTCCGAGCGGCTCCGGCGGGTGACCGGGAACCTGGTTGAGAGCTTCCGCCGCCATCCGGGCTCGGCGCACCTGGCGCTGCCGCGCATCCTGCAGAGCGAGTCCGGCCTGGCGTTGTCCGAGGCCACGTTCGGGATGCTGCGCGAGGCTGGCTTCTCCGTGCAGGAGACGTCGGACATCGCGCGCACCGCGCTGCAGACCGCGATCATGCTCGTGACCCAGGAGGCCGGCGCCGAACTCGGCGTGCCCGCCGAGCAGCGCGCCGAGGTCGCCGCCGCGAAGCACCGGGCCATCGCCGCGCTGCCCGCCGAGCGCTACCCGAACGTGCTCGCCTGCGCCGACTGCCTCACCGCCACCGACGACGACGACGCCTACTACCGCTTCGGCGTCGACCTGTACGTGAGTGGAGTCCGCGAGCTGCACGCGCGGCTGGCGGCACAATCAACGGCATGACCCACTTCGGCAATCTGCTCGCCCCGCCCACCCACCTGCCCGACGACCCGGCGGTACCCCTGCTCGACGGCGGCACCGACCCGGCCGAGGTGGCGGCGCAGCACCCGACGTCGTCCGCTGCCTGGGCGACGCTCGCCGAGGCCGCGCTGGCCGGCGGGCGCACCGTCGAGGGCTACGCCTATGCCCGCACCGGCTACCACCGCGGCCTCGACGCGCTGCGCCGCGCCGGCTGGAAGGGCCAGGGGCTCGTCCCGTGGTCGCACGAGGCGAACCGCGGCGTTCTGCGGGCGATCTTCGCGTTGGGGCAGGCGGCCGAGCGCATCGGCGAGACCGACGAGGCCGAGCGCTGCCAGCACCTGCTCGCCGACAGCGACCCGGAGGCGGTCACCGCGCTGTCGGGGTGACCCCGGTGGGTGGTCATTTTCCGCGGGTGGTGGTCGGCCACAGCTGACCACGACCTGCGAGAAGTGACCACCACCCAGGGGGACCCGGGCGGGGCGATCACAAGTCGGTCAGGCGGGTCTTCTGGATCTTGCCCATGGCGTTGCGGGGCAGGGCGTCGACGAAGCGGACCTCCCGTGGGCGCTTGTGCCACGACAGCATGGACGCGACGTGCTCGACGAGCGCCCGCTCGTTCACGCCGCCGCCCACCACGTAGGCCACGATGCGCTGGCCGAGGTCGGCGTCCGGCGCTCCGACGACCGCGACTTCCTGTACGTCCGGGTGCTCGAGCAGCACCGCCTCGATCTCGCCCGCGCCGACCCGGTAGCCGCCGGTCTTGATCAGGTCGTCGCGGGTGCGTCCGACGATGCGGTGGTTGCCGCTCGCGTCGACCTCGGCGGAGTCACCGGTGTCGAACCAGCCATCGGCGGTCAGCGGTGCGGGTCCGCGGTCGAGGTAGCCGTCGAACAGGGTGCCGCCGCTGACCTGCAGGTGGCCGACCTCGCCGGCCGCGACCGGGGCGCCGCCGTCGTCGACCACGCGGGCCGAGACGCCGGTGATCGGGCTGCCCACCCAGCCCGCGCGGCGCTCACCGTCGGCGCGCGCGGCCAGGGTGATGAGCGTTTCGGTCATGCCGTACCGCTCGACCGGACCCTGGCCCGTCAGGTCGGCGAGCGAACGGAACACCGTCGGCGGCAGCCCGGCGCTGCCCGAGACGAGCAGCCGGGCACCGGACAGCGCCCGCGCGGCCCCCGGCGCGGCAGCCACGCGTCCCCACACGGTCGGGACACCGAAGTAGAGCGTGCCGGCCGCGGCGGCGTAGGCCTCGGGCGTCGGGCGGACGGTGTGTATGAGCGGGCTGCCGGCGCGTAGCGCCCCGAGTACGCCGAGGACCAGCCCGTGCACGTGGAACAGCGGCAGCCCGTGCACCAGCAGGTCGTCGGGCGCCCAGGCCCAGGCGTTGCGCAAGCCGTCCAGGCCGGTCGCGATCGACCGCCGTGAGAGCAGCGCGCCCTTCGGCGGGCCGGTGGTGCCCGAGGTGTAGAGGATCAGCGCCGTGCCCTCGGCCTGCTCGTCCCACGTCGTCGACGAGCGGGCCGCAACGTCGACCGGCACCGCCTCGAGCCCGACGTCGTCACGCGGTGCGCCGAGCCAGAGCTGCGCGCCGGAGTCGCGCAGCAGATGTGCGCGCTCGCGCGGTCCCGCGTCCGGCGGCACCGGCACGACCGGCACGCCCGCGAGCAGGCCGCCGACCACGGCGACCACCGTCTCGAGCGCAGCGTGCGCATCGACCGCGACCACCGACGCCCCGGCCACCCGGTCGGCCACCGCGCCGGCCGCGGTCCGCAGCGCCGGCCCGTCGAGCGACCTGTCGCCGACCGTGATCCGGGGCAGCTCGGCCGGGATCAGCTGCGCCGTCAAGCAGAGCCGACCGGTAACGACGCCGTGGCGACCGCGACGTCGTCGAGGGCGTGGTCCAGCAGGATCGTGGTCGCGGACGTCCCGACGGCGGTCATCACCGGAGATTACCGGGCACCAGGGCGATGTCGTCTAGTCTTTCCGGGGCCACCGGGCACTCGGAGCGGCCAACTCGACAGGGGGTGCGGCCGATGCCGGCCATCGTGCTCGTCGGCGCCCAATGGGGCGACGAAGGCAAGGGCAAGGCGACCGACCTGCTCGGCAGCCGCATCGACGGCGTCGTGAAGTTCAACGGCGGCAACAACGCCGGGCACACGATCGTCATCGACACCGAGGGCGGGCGGCGCGAGAAGTACGCGCTGCACCTGCTGCCGTCGGGCATCCTCACGCCGGGCTGCGTCCCGATCATCGGCAACGGCGTCGTCATCGACCTCGGCGTGCTGTTCGAGGAGATCGACGGCCTCGAGGCGCGCGGTGTCGATACCTCGAGGTTGATCGTCAGCGGCTCGGCGCACGTCATCGCCCCGTACAACCGCACCCTCGACCAGGTCACCGAGCGCTTCCTGGGCAAGTCCAAGATCGGGACGACCGGACGCGGCATCGGCCCGACGTACGCCGACAAGATGGCCCGCGTCGGTATCCGGGTGCAGGACCTCTTCGACGCCGACGTCCTGCACGCCAAGGTCACCGGCGCGCTGAACCTTAAGAACCAGGTGCTCGTCAAGGTCTACAACCGCAAGGCCTTCGACGTGCAGGCCGTCGTGGACGAGCTGTCCGCGTACGCCGAGCGGCTGCGGCCGATGGTCGCCGACACCTCGTTGCTGCTCGAGCAGATGCTCGACCGCGACGAGATCGTCGTTCTCGAGGCCGGGCAGGCCACGCTGCTCGACGTCGACCACGGCACGTACCCGTTCGTGACGTCGTCGTCGGCCACTGCGGGCGGCGCCTGCACGGGCAGCGGCATCCCGCCGACCCGCATCAGCAACGTCATCGCGGTGATCAAGGCCTACACGACCCGCGTCGGCGAGGGCCCGTTCCCCACCGAACTGCTCGACGTCAAGGGCGAGGTGCTGCGCAACAACGGCGCCGAGTTCGGCACCACCACCGGCCGTCCACGCCGTTGCGGTTGGTTCGACGCGGTGATCGGCCGCTACGCCACGCGCATCAACGGCGTCACCGACTTCGTCCTCACCAAGCTCGACGTACTCACGGGTATGGACGAGGTGCCGGTGTGCGTCGCGTACGAGATCGACGGCGTGCGGCACGACGAGCTGCCGATGAACCAGGCCGACTTCGACCGCGCTGTGCCGATCTACGAGGTGTTCCCGGGCTGGACGGAGGACATCTCGAAGGCCCGCTCGATCGACGACCTGCCGCGCAACTGCCGTGACTACGTCGACGCCCTCGAGAAGATGATCAAAGCGCCGATCTCGGCTATTGGCGTGGGCCCGGGCCGCGACGAGACGATCGTGGTGCGTGACCTGCTGAATTAGGAGACGGTTGCGAAGCGAACACGCGGAGTGACCAAAACCTTGCGGTGAGCGCCGAAAAGCGCACACTGTCGGCATGCGGACCCGAGTGATTCTGACCGGCCTTGCTGTGCTGACCCTCGCGGCGTGCGGATCGGCCAGCACGCCGACGACGTCCGCGACCGGCCCTGCCGCCCCCGGGGCGGCGACCGCCGCGGCAAAGCCGGTCGACTGGCCGACCTACCACCTGAACACCTACCGAAACGCCAGCTACCCGTCGATGCCGGCGTTCACCAAGCTGTCGCTGGTGCGCCAGCTGGCCCTCGACGGCAAGGTGTACGCCTCGCCGATCGTCATCGGCGGCACGGTGATCGTCGCTACCGAGAACGACACGGTCTACGCCTTCAACTCGGCCCTGAAGCTGCTGTGGAAGCGGCACTTGGGCACGCCGGCGCGGGTGTCGTCGCTGCCGTGCGGCAACATCGACCCCCTCGGCATCACCGGCACGCCGGTGTACTCGCCGAGCACCCGGCAGGTTTACGTCGCAGCGGAGTTCGGCGGTAGCTCGCCCACGCACCGACTGTTTGCGTTGTCCTTCGCCAAGGGCACGGTCAGCTTCTCGCGGACGCTCGACCTGCCTGGCGTCGACCGCCGCGCGATGCAGGAGCGCGGTGCCCTGACCATCGTCGGGTCACGCGTCTACGTACCTTTCGGTGGCCTGGCCGGTGACTGCGGGCAGTACAAGGGCCGCGTCGTCGCCTACCCGATCACGGGCAAGGGCAGCAAGGTCTACTCGTACACCGTGCCCACCGCGCGCGAGGCCGGAATCTGGACGCCGCCCGGACTAACCGCCGACAACGCCAAGCACATCCTGGCTGCGGTCGGCAACGGCGCTTCCGGAGCGAGCGGCCCGTACGACCACAGCGACTCGGTGCTCGAGCTTTCGCGCACACTGCGGCTCACTGACTCGTTCTCGCCGTCGACGTGGCGCCCGGACAACGATGCCGACAAGGACCTCGGCTCGCAGGGCCCGGCGATCACCGGCTCGTACATCTTCCAGGCCGGCAAGTCCGGCACCGCGTACGTGCTGCGGCGCACCGCCTTGGGCGGCATCGGCGGCCAGGTCAGCAAGGCCACGGTGTGCGCCTCGTTCGGCGGCACCGCGCACCGTGGCGCGGTCGTCTACGTGCCGTGCGTCGACGGGGTGCGGGCCGTGCGGGTGGACACCGCGGGACGGATGCACATCCTCTGGCACGCAGCGACCACCATCACCGGTTCGCCCGTCTACGGCGGCGGGCGGCTGTTCTCCCTCGACACCAGCGGCGTGCTGCATGCGCTGTCGGTGTCCAACGGGACGACGACGCAGTCCATCGCAGTCGGGGCGACGAGCCGCTTCGCGACGCCCGCGGAGTACGGCAGGACGATCTACGTGCCGACGTTGGCCGGATTGACGGTCGTCCGGACGTCCTGAGCGGCACGCCGTTCCCCGGCGGAGTGGTCAGTTTCGCGCGCGAGTGGTCCGTTATCGCCGACCACCCACATGCAGAACTGAACACTAGGACGGGACCACCCGCACGCAGAACTGACCACTCGAAGCCGGATACCCTCTCCGCGTGCGCGTCCTCGTTCTCGGCAACGGCGCCCGCGAGCACGCACTGTGCCTCGCGCTGGCTCACGACCCGTCGGTCACCGCGCTGGTCTGCGCACCCGGGAACGCGGGCACGGCGGCGGTCGCCGAGCAGCGCGGCGTCGACGCCACCGATCCGGCGGCGGTCGCCGCGCTCGCGCAGGACGTCGCCGCCGATCTCGTCGTTGTCGGCCCCGAGGCGCCCTTGGTGGCCGGCGTGGCCGACGCCGTGCGCGCGGCCGGCATCGCCTGCTTCGGCCCGTCCCAGGCCGCGGCCCGGCTGGAGGGCAGCAAGGCGTTCGCGAAGGACGTCATGGCCGCGGCCGGCGTCCCGACCGCGCGGGCCCGGGTGTGCGTGACCGCCGAGCAGGTCGCCGCCGCCCTGGAGGAGTTCGGCGCCCCCTACGTCGTCAAGGACGACGGCCTCGCCGCCGGCAAGGGCGTCGTCGTCACGACCGACCGGGACGAAGCCCTCGCCCACGCGGCGGCGTGCGGCAGCGTCCTCGTCGAGGAATACCTCGACGGCCCGGAGGTGTCGCTGTTCTGCCTCACCGACGGACGCGCGGTCGTGCCGCTGGTCCCGGCCCAGGACTTCAAGCGCCTCGGTGACGGCGACCGCGGGCCGAACACCGGCGGCATGGGCGCCTACGCGCCGCTGCCCTGGCTGCCCGCCGAGCTCACCGACGACATCGTGCGCACCGTCGCCCGTCCGACGATCGCGGAGATGGCCCGCCGCAACACCCCGTTCGCCGGGCTGCTCTACATCGGGCTGGCCATCACCCGCGACGGGCCGCGGGTCGTCGAGTTCAACGCCC
>CAZZZE010000114.1:0-7990 GCA_964658365.1 uncultured Jatrophihabitantaceae bacterium | reverse complement strand
TGGCCGGCCGGCCGGCGACGGTGCCGGTGGCTCGGGACATGGCCCGGTTTGCCTTGCTCAGGGCCGGGGAGATGGCCTGCAGGCGGGCCAGGTCGAACGTGCCGTCGGCCCGGCGCAGCGTCGCCGGGTCGATGCTCTTGGTCGCGGTGATCACCGACGGCAGCACCTGCTCGCCCAGGACGTCGACCTGCGCGGTCATGGTGCGCACGGTCTTCAACGGCGCCCCGCCGACCGGTATGGCGCCCACGAGCGACCACACCGGGCCCGAGGTGTAGGAGTCCGCGCTGTGCGCGTGGTCGCCGATCTGACGCGCGGTGGCACGTGCCGCATCGAGGTTGCCCGCCCCGAGCTGGGCCCGCAGCTGCGCGACCTCATGACGGACCGTAACCAGCTGGCTACGGGCGAGCAGGGCCGTGACCAGCACGTACAGCCCGGCGAGCACGATCAGGCCGCCCACGACGATCATCGCCAGGCCGAAGCGACGTCGGCGGCGCAGGCGGCGGCGTGAGGCGCGTCGTCGGCGGCGGCGGGGCACCTCCGGAGCCGGGATCGCGTCCGGGTGCCACCCGGGGCCCTGGAACGGATCACCGGCGCGGTGGGCACCTGCGGCCGATTCCGGCTGCGCCTCGTCGGGCTCGCTGCCCCCAGTGGTCATCGGCGCCCGGGCTCACACAGCGCGACGAGGGTGGCCCGGGAACCGGACCACCCTCGTCGACGTGCTGTGTTGATCAGGAGTGCGTGAGCGCTCAGCCGACCGTCGTGCGGCGCCGGCCGGCCAGCAGCACCAGGCCACCACCGACGAGCAGGACGACGCCCAGGGCGCCGATGCCGATCACGGCCACACCGGTGTTGCTCAGGCCGCCGCTTCCGCTGCTGCTGCTGGAGCTGCTGGTGCTGATGGTGACCGCGTCGACGCCGCTGGACTCCGAGCCGCGGGCGGAGATCGTGGTGGGCTCGACGCCGTTGGGGCAGGTGACCGTGAACTGGACGGAGAAGGTGCCGTCGGAGCCGGCCGAGGTCGTGGCCGAGTCACCGGCGTTGTCGGTGACGGTGACCGTCTCGCCCGGCTGGTAGTTCGCACCGGAGACGGTGACCGTCTCGCCGCACGACGGGGTCGTGTCGCTGACCGTGACGGTGGGAGCCACCCCGGCCGGGTACGCGCCGGAGGAAGCGGCGAAGAACAAGCCAGCGACCAGGACGACGAACACGCCGATCAGCGCCGCCATCGACTTCTTCAGAGCTGACATGAAACTTCCACCTTCACGTGTATTCACTGCCGGAAATATGCGTTTGCTGGTGCGGGTCGATATTAGCGGACTATAAGCCCTGAGTGAAGTCAAAGATCGAAACAGACCGACGACCTGACGCAAGCATGATTTATTTTTCGGATTACCGCCGGTCAAAACGCACCTTTCCGGCCGAGGACGGCGAAGACCGTGCGCAACAGGATGCTCAGATCGAGCCCGAGGCTCCAGTTCTCGACGTAGTACAGGTCGAAGCGGACTGCGTCCTCCCAGGTCGTCTCCGACCGTCCACTGATCTGCCAGAGCCCGGTGACGCCGGGGCGCACGAGCAGCCGCCGCCGGGCCGAGCCGGTGTAGTTCGAATCGATGGCGGCCAGCGGCCGCGGGCCCACCAGCGACATCGTGCCGGTGAGGACGTGCACCAGTTGGGGCAGCTCGTCGATCGACAGCTTGCGCAACCAGCGACCGACCGGCGTGACCCGCGGGTCCTGCCGGATCTTGAACAGCACCCCGCCGCCGTCCTGCTCGTTGAGTTCGAGAATCTCGTCGCGGCGGCTCTCGGCGTCGCTGTACATCGAGCGGAATTTGACGATGTTGAATTCCGCGCCGTTGATGCCGAGCCGGCGCTGCCGGAAAAAAACCGGGCCGTGGCTGGTGGTCCTGATGGCGATGGCGGCGGCGGCGATGACGGGCGACGCGAGCACGAGCGCGATCGAGGCGCCGACGAGGTCGAAGATGCGCTTGACCAGCCGCGGGAGCCGCTTGAGCCCGGGCGTGTCGAGCCAGACCAGCGGCAGGCCCTCGACCGGGCTGACGTGTACCCGGCTGCCGGCGATCTCGGTGAGCGACGGCGCCAGCACCAGGCCGCGGTTGGTGCCCTCGAGTTCCCACCCCAGCTCGCGCACGGCGCGCGGCCCGAGGCCGCTGCCGGTGACCGCGATGACGTCGACCTGCAGCTCTGCGGCGTGCTCGGCAGCCTTGAGCACCCCGCCGAGCACCGGCACCTCACTGGCGATGGCACTGCCCACCGGCGCGTCCTCGACGCAGGCGCCCACGACGAGCAGGCCGGCATTGCGCGCGCGGTTGGTGGTCTCGAGCAGGTGGGTGACGGATTCCGTCGTCCCGACGGCGAGGATCCGGTAGACCCATTCGCCGCGGATGCGCCGCTGATTGACGTAGTGCCGGACGACCGCGCGTTCGAGCAGGATGAGCACGCCGCCGACGGGCATGACACCGATGACGAAGCCGCGGGCGATCGGCGTGCTCGTGGCGTAGCAGGTGATGGCCAGCAGGCTGAGCGTGATGCCGCTGGCGCGCAGCACCCGCTTCGACTCCTCGGGACCGGTGGCGATGTGGCGGATCTCGTAACCGCCCACAGCCTGCAGCGCCACCGCCCAGACGACGGCGATCGCAAGACCCACCAGCAGGTAGTCCACAGCGGCCGGGTCGGAACCGGCCTGCCCGAAACGCAGCTCGTAGCCGAGGATGGTGGCCAGGATGATCGCGCAGAGGTCGAGGGTCAGCAGCACCAGGCGGTACTGCACGGTCCAGAGCGGCTGCTTGGCCGGGACGACGGTCTGGCCGGTGGCCAGCTCGGGCACCAGGCTCAGCGGGGACGGCTCGAGGGTGGGCCCGACGTCGGAACGCAGCTGCGTCATGCACCCTCCCCCTTCATTCGGATTTTACGTTGCGCTGCAAACTGTAGGACATTCGGCGCGATCGCACATCCCCGACGACGTGAAGCGGACGTATGTTCGGTGTATAACGGGACGAAATCCTCGGAAATCCGCCGGAAAACCAGTGTCGTCGCCGGGGATCTGACGCTCGAGGCGGCGCCGAGCCGATCGGGGTCGCGCGTCGGTGGAACGGCGTCGTTCAGATCTCCGCCGACCCACGACAGGTACTCTCCGTGCAGTATCCGCGCTGTGAAGGGCGAACCCATTGGACCTGCGTGACTACCTGCGCGTGTTGCGCAAGGGCTGGCCGCTGATCCTGGCGTTCGTGGTGCTCGGACTGGCCGCCGGCATCGGGCTGACGCTTGCCACCACGAAGGTCTATCAGGCCGACGTGCAGATTTTCGTGGCCACCACGACCAACGGCGACAGCAGCCAGCTGGCCCAGGGCAGCACCTACGTGCAGGCCCAGGTGCAGTCCTACACCAGCATCGCCAACAGCCCCAGCGTCACCGTCCCGGTGATCAAGCGGCTGAAGCTGGCGGTGGGCCCATCCGGTCTCGCGGACAAGATCACTGCCGACGCGCCGCTGAACAAGGTGCTCATCAACCTGCACGTCACCGACCACAACCCGCGGACGGCCGCGCAGCTGGCCAACGCCGTCGCCGCGCAGTTCGACGCGGTCGTGCAGAGCGCGGCGCAGACCGACGCGAACGGCAAGCCGGTCGTGAAGCTCAGCGTCATCCACCCGGCGGCCATCCCGGCCGCGCCGATCTCGCCGCACAAGACGCTCAACATCGGCCTCGGCTTCATCGTCGGGCTGCTGATCGGCGTCGGCGTCGTGGTGCTGCGCGACGTGCTCGATAACACCGTCAAGAGCGCGCACGACTTCGAGCAGTACGGCGTGCCCGCCATGGGTCACGTGCCGTTCGACAAGCGCACCGCCACGGCCCCGATCGCCTTCCGCGCCGATCCGAACAGTGCTCGCTCCGAGGCCTACCGCCAGCTGCGCACCAACCTGCAGTTCGTCGACGTCGACAACCCACCGAAGATCATCTCGGTGACCAGTGCCATGCCGGGCGAGGGCAAGTCCACGACGTCGCTGAACCTGGCCGCGGCGCTCGCCGAGGCCGGCGCGCGGGTCTGCCTGATCGAGGCCGACCTGCGGCGCCCGTCGCTGGCCCGCGTCCTGGGCCTGGTCGGCGACGTCGGGTTCACGACCGCGCTCATCGGCAAGACGCCGGTCGAGGAGGTCCTGCAGAACGCCGGCCAGAACCTCGCCGTCCTCACCTCCGGGCCGATCCCGCCCAACCCCAGCGAGCTGCTGATCACCGCCCACGCCCGCGAGATCATCGAGCGGGTCGCCAGTCACGTCGACTTCGTGGTCATCGACACGCCGCCGCTGCTCCCGGTCACCGACGGCGCCACGGTGGCGACGCTGGCCGACGCCACCCTGCTGGTGTGCCGCGGCGGCAAGACCACCCGCGAGCAGGCCGAACGCTCGGTCGACGCGCTCGAGAAGGTCGGCCGCCGCCCGGTCGGCGTCGTGCTCAACGCGGTCACCCGTGGGCGCGGCGCGTACAGTTACGAGTACGGCTACTACTACCCCCCCAACTCGGGGTCCGGGACCGACGGCCAGCGACTCAACCGGATGCCGCGCGACTCGACCGGCGTCGCAGCCGGCCGGACCGCGCCCGACGACGCCGGCAGCGACGAGAGCGCTCTGGCGTTCTTCAGCGAACCGGCACGCGACGACGACCCGACGCCCGCCGAGCGCGGCGCCAACCCCAACCCGTCAGCCGCGGCCAGTCCGCGCCCCGGGTACCCGACGCCCGCACCGGCCGGCACCCAGACCGTCACCCGCGAGCCCAGCGCGTCGCAGCCCGCGGAGTCGACGGTCCGGACAGCACCGCGGGCACCGGGCACGAACGGTCATTACGCCGACGAGCCGACGCAAAACGGCTCGAGCTGACCCTCCGGCAACGCTGGGTCAGCGGGTCAGGCCGAGCGCGGCGATCACCGCGTCGACGCCGGCGCTGACCTGCGCGCCCGAGCGCCGTACGACCGCCAGCGCGGCACCGAACGGGTCGCCGATGTCGTCGCCGCCGGGCTCGGCCAGGCCCGCGACGCCGCGCCGAGCGGCGATCTCCGTGACCCGCGCGCGCAGCTCGTCCTCGCTCGCCATTGCCGCCGGCTGCGCCGCCGAGGCGCCCAACCGCGCGAACTCGCGCAGCGTGAACGTGCGCCGGAACGCCATCGGCGCCAGACCCAGCACCGCGCGGCGGTGATCCGAGTCGGCGGTCAGGACGAGATCGGCCGACCCCGCCATCGCCGGCGTCAGCCGACGGGCCACGTGCCCCTCGGGATCGCCGCCGAGCTCGCGCAGCACCAGCGCCGACGGCGCGTCCATCGCGTACCCCGCGAGGCCTGACGTGCCCGCGCTACCGGCCCGCACCGGGGACCCGGGAGGCACCCTGGCGAGGAACAACCGCTCGGCCATCGGCGACCGGCAGATGTTGCCGGTGCAGACGAACAGGACGTCAAATGACACGGGCACAGCCTGTCATCCCTAGGATCACTGCGTGCAGCGCCTCTCGTCCTGGTTGATCGGGGTGCTCGCGCTGGCCGTCTTCGCCGCCGCGGGTTACGTCATCACCAAGAAGGACCCCGTGCCCGACGCCGGCACGGTGTTGCCGGTGACCGCGGTCTCCGATCCCTCCTCCGGCGGCTCGAGCACCGCGTCGAGCAGCCAGCCCCTGGCCGGCCGGGTCATCGCCTTCCTCGGCGACGACTGGACCGCCGGCATCGGCGCGAGCGCGAAGGCGAAACGGTTCACCACCCTGCTGGCCGCGCAGCTCGGCGCCGAGGAGAAGAACTTCGGCGGGGACGGCAGCGGTTACGCGACGGCCGGCAGCAGCGGCGACGGCGCCTACGACTCCCGGGTCGACGACGTGGTTGCGGCCAAGCCGGCGGTCGTCGTGGTGTCCGGCGGCCGCAACGACACGAACGACTACCTGCCCACGCTGCGCAAGCAAATCAAGGCGCTGTTCGCGCAGTTGCACAGCCGGCTGCCGAAGGCGACCCTCATCGCGGTGGCGCCCATGTGGGGCGACAGCGACGCACCTGGCCAGTTGACGCCGGTGGCCTCGGCCGTGCAGCAGTACGTCACCGCCGCCGGCGGGCGCTATGTCGGCCTCGAGGACCCGATCCACGGCCACCCCGGATACATGTCCGACGCGGCCGACCCCAACGACAAGGGCTACGCGGCCATCGCCAAGGCGCTGGCCCCGCGGATCCGCACGCTGGTCGGCTGACGCACGCTTGCTGTCTCGTCAGCGTCGTTGGGGTCAGCGGCGCTGGGTCTCAGCGGCGTTGGGGTCGCCAGACCACGAGCGCGGTCGACGGGCTACGGCGGGCGGACAGCTCAGCCTGCGCGAGGTCGAGTTCGTCGGCGAGCTCGGCGACCCGCTGCTGCAGGGCATCGACGTGTGACTCGAGCTCGATGATGCGTTTGATGCCGGCGAGGTTGACGCCCTCGTCCTGCGACAGCCGCTGAACCTCTCGCAGCAGCGCGACGTCGCGGGCCGAGTAGCGCCGACCGCCGCCGACCGTGCGGCCGGGCGTGACCAGGCCGAGCCGGTCGTACTGGCGCAGCGTCTGGGCGTGCATGCCGGCCAGCTCAGCGGCCACCGAGATTACGAAGACCGGGGCGTCCTCGGGGAACTCGCCCGGCACCCGGCGCCGCTCAGCCATGATCCGCTCCGCCGGACGCCGTCCGTGCCGGGTGCGCCAGCGCGGCAGTGATCTGCGGGCGCGGGTCGTCGGGCTGCGCCGCCGCGAACGCCTGCAGCGCCGCCCGCGCGTCGTCGGTGAGCTTCTGGGGCACGGCGACCTCGACGGTGACGAGCAGGTCGCCGGGCCCGGCCTTGTTTGCGACGCCGCGCCCGCGCACGCGCAGGGTGCGTCCGCTCGGGGTGCCGGGCGCGACCTTCAGCGCCACCGACCCGTCGAGCGTCGGCACCCGCAGCGTCGTGCCGAGCGCGGCCTCGGCGAACGACAGCGGCACCGTGAGGGTGAGGTCGTCGCCGACGCGGCCGAACATCGGGTGCGCGCGCACATGGACGGTGACGTACAGATCGCCGGCCGGGCCGCCGTTCGCGCCGGGCGAGCCCTTGCCGGTAAGCCGGATGCGCGAGCCGTCGCGCACGCCGGTCGGGATGCGAACCGTGATCGTGCGGGTCTTGGTGGTCGACCCGCTGCCGCGGCACTCGGGGCACGGGTCGTCGACGAGGCGACCCGAGCCGCGGCAGTCGCGGCAGGGCTCGCTGAACCCGAACCCGCCCTGGTTCGTGGTGGTCGAGCCCGACCCGCCGCAGGTCGGGCAGGTACGCGGGCTGGTGCCGGGGCGCGCGCCGTTGCCGTGGCAGGTGTCGCACACGCCCGGCGAGGACAGCTTCAACGGCAGGGTGGTGCCGCGCACCGCCTCGTCGAAGTCGAGGGTCATCTCGGCGTTGACGTCCTGGCCGCGCCGCGGGCCGGCGCTGGTGCTGCGCCCGCCGCGGGAGGACCCGGCGTTCGAGCCGAACAGGCCGTCGAACAGGTCGCCGAGGTTGTTCCCGCCGCCGGCTCCGCCGAACAGGTCGGACATGTCGAAGGAGGTCGAGCGGCCGCCCGCGCCGCCGAAGCCGCCGGGGAACCCGCCGCCCGCGCCGCCACCGGCGAACAGGGTGCGTGCCTCGTCGTACTCCTTGCGCTTGGCCGGGTCGGACAGCACGTCGTAGGCCTCGGAGACCTCCTTGAAGCGGCCTTCCGCGGCGGCGTCGCCCGGGTTCTTGTCCGGGTGCAGCTGCTGCGCGAGCTTGCGGTACGTCTTCTTGATGTCGGACGCGGAGGCGTCCTGGGCGACGCCGAGCGCCTTGTAGTAGTCCTTCTCGATGTAGTCCTTGGTGCTCAACGCTCTTCGTCACCTCGCTTTCGTGTGGTTGCCAGTCGGGCCTGCGGGCGACGAATCCCGTCCTCGGAGCGGGCGCTTAAAAGGCGGGCGCCCACTCCTGCGGGCGGGTTCGTCGTCCT